>JBATHQ010000079.1:0-1665 GCA_049667005.1 Psychromonas sp. | reverse complement strand
TGCTACTTTTTTATTTTTCATACTATATTTTATTTTGACGCTGACTTATACTTTGACTCTGACTCTGACTTATACTTTGACTCTGACTTATACTTTGACTCTGACTTTGACTTTGACTTTGACTTTGACGCTGACGCTGACCTAGACGCTGACCTTGACTCCTTTGAAGCAGATCCCCAGTCAAGCTGAGGATGACACTTCGACTGCGCTCAGTGCAGACTGTACCTTTTTTTACTTAGACTAAAACGTAGACTAAGACTTTTTTTATTCGTCATTGCGAATGAAATGAAGCAATCTTACTCTCGATATACAGATTGCCGCGTTGCTATCGCGCCTCGCAATGACGGTTCATTGGTTTCTCTTCACCCATCACTCATCTTTATTCTCTTTTATTCCCCCTTTGGGGGTTAGGGGGCTACATTTTCACTTCTTTAAACGACTCTATATTTTCTAAAAACCACTGATAGGTAATTTTTAATCCTTCATCTAAGGACGTGCTTGCTTGCCAACCTTCTTTTTTTAACTTAGAAACATCCATTAATTTTCTTGGGGTTCCATCTGGCATAGTGCTATTCCATACAATTTCACCTGTATGCCCTACAACTTGTTGAATTTTTTCTGCTAAGGCTTTTATGGTTAAATCATCACCACATCCAACATTGTATAAATGTTCTGATAGTTTATTTTCCAACGCAAAAACTACTGCTTCTGCTAAATCGTTTACATATAAAAACTCTCTTAATGGTGTTCCTGTACCCCATAGTTCTACTGGCGTATTGTTATTATTTTTAGCTTCGTGAAATTTACGTAGCATTGCTGGTAGTACATGCGATGTTTTTAAATCGAAATTATCATGGGTGCCATATAAATTGGTAGGCATTAAACTTACATAGTCCAATCCGTATTGTTTTCTAATGGCTTCACATGCTTTTACTCCTGAAATTTTTGCAATGGCATACCATTCGTTAGTAGGTTCTAAACTTCCAGTTAATAAGGCTTCTTCTTTTAAAGGTTGTTCAGCTAATTTTGGATAGATACAAGAGCTTCCTAAAAAAATAAATTTCTGAATGCCCGCCTCAAAAGCTCCATTGATCAAATTGTTCTGAATTAACATATTATCCATTAAAAACTGATATGGATAGGTGTTATTAGCTAGAATACCACCAACACGAGCAGCAGCATCTATAACCGCTTCTACACCTTCTTCTTTTAAAAATGCATAAACCGCTGCTTGATTTCTTAAATCTAATTCCTTACTTGATTTACCAATTAAATTGGTATATCCTTTACTTGTTAAAGCTCTCCATATAGCACTGCCAACCATTCCTTTATGGCCTGCAATAAATATTTTTGTTGATGAATTCACGTTTCACAATTTTTAAAAAAAGCAAATATATAGTTTTTGTTTTTTTTAACCTATTGATTGAATGATAAGTTGCTGTTTTGAATGATTGAAACTGACTTGTGGTATTGTCTTGCTGTCTCGCTTGGCTTTTGTTTTACGGTTTTTGAATGAGGCTCTGAATATTACGCCAGCCCTAGCACAACGTCATCCCGAAGATGTTTCGGGATCTCAATGTTTGGAGTTCCAATCTTGCAGATGCTGAAATAAATTCAGCATGACGGTTCAAACAAAACGTCATTGCGAAGTTTTGCAAAAACTGT
>JBATHQ010000078.1:0-2573 GCA_049667005.1 Psychromonas sp. | reverse complement strand
AAGATTTAAACTGTCGCAATCTTACAGGTATTGGTTGAGCCTGCGTAATGATCTTCACCGTGAGTAATTAAGACCAAATCACCTTCTTTTAAATAACCGGCATCTTTTAATGCTTCAATGGCATTACGGGTAAATACGGCATTATTTGGGGAAGTCGAATTAAATTTAATCGGTGTTACACCACGGTATAAAGCACAGTAATTTAATGTCTGGGTATTGCTGGAAAGTGCAAAAATAGGTAACCCAGAGCTTAGACGAGACATTAATAAAGGCGTAGTACCGGATGCAGTCAGCGCAATAATCGCTTTAATACCAACAGTGTGGTTTGCGGCAAACATCGCGGTCATTGCCAGCGCTTCAGTTGGATCATCAAACGTATGACCCATACGGTTTTTGGAGATATTAATGCTTGGGTGTTTTTCCGCGCCCAGACAAACTTCACTCATGGCTTTGACGGTTTCCACAGGATAAGCCCCGGCAGCGGTTTCACCTGACAACATTACCGCATCGGTGCCATCTAATACCGCGTTTGCCACGTCCATTACTTCTGCACGTGTTGGCATCGGTGCACTGATCATCGACTCCATCATCTGTGTTGCAGTGATAACCACACGGTTTAAACGACGTGCCGTGCGGATCATATTTTTTTGTACACCAACTAAACGTGCATCACCAATTTCCACACCCAAGTCACCACGCGCTACCATCACCACATCAGAAGCGAGGATAATATCCTCTAACGCTTCCTGAGTTTCCACCGCTTCCGCACGCTCTACTTTAGCGACGATTTTAGCATTGCAACCCGCTTCTTTTGCCAGGCGGCGTGCATAGTGAATATCTTCTCCATTACGCGGGAAAGAAACAGCCAGATAATCACAACCGATTTCAGCTGCGGTGATAATATCTTTTTTATCTTTAGGGGTTAACGCCGCTGCGGATAAACCGCCGCCTTTTTTGTTAATCCCCTTATTATTCGATAAAGGACCGCCAATTGATACTGTTGTGTGTACCTGATTACCGATAACCTTTTCAACGACTAATTGCACACGGCCATCATCAAGTAATAGCACATCCCCAGATGTTACTTCCTGCGGAAGCGTTTTGTAATCAAGACCGACAGCTTGCTGATCACCCTGACCCTTTTCAATATCGCTATCTAAAATGAACTTGTCGCCAACCGCCAATTGAATTTTATTGTCCTTAAAGGTAGAAACGCGAATCTTAGGGCCTTGCAAGTCACCCATGATGGCAACTTCTTTACCCAAACGAGCGGCTATTTCCCGCACTTGATTAGCACGTTTAACATGATCAGCGGGCTCGCCATGGGAGAAATTCATACGAACCATATCAGCGCCGGCTGCGATAATTTTTTCCAGATTATTATCGCGATCGGTTGCAGGACCTAATGTGGTAACAATTTTAGTGCGTCGTAACATATTGTATTCCTGTTAAAGTAAGGTTAAGTTTCACTCGGGGTTAAAAATCTAACTGCCTGAATACGGGTTAATACTGTTATAACTTCAATCTCAGGCTAATTTAAGGCTCTATGTTAATTTGATCAAACCGGGAATCTCTAATCCCGGTTTTAATGCGTTTTAAATGTTCGATAAATTTAGGTCCGCGACGTAATATAAAACCCGTCGCTAATACGTCAATAATAACCATCTGCACAATACGGGACGCCATCGGCATATAAATATCAGTATCTTCTGGTACTGTTGCCGAGAGCACTAAATTGCTTTGTTGCGCAAGTGGTGAATGAGCGGGTGTTAATGAAATAACAAAGGCATCATTTTGGCGAGCCAGTTGCGCAACTTCTACCAGTGCTTTAGTCCGTCCGGTATGTGAGATTAAAACAATTACATCACCTTCGCTGCTATTAATGCAACTCATTTTCTGCATGATAATATCATCGAAGCAGGAGACGGGAATATTAAAACGGGAAAATTTATTTAAGGCGTCATGGGAAACAGCCGAGGATGCGCCTAATCCAAAAAAAGAAATTTTATTTGCTTGGGTTAAGACATCAACTGCCTTGTTAACCAGTGTGCTATTCAATGTGTTTTTGGCAACATCTAAGCATGCCATTGTGGATTCAAATATTTTCGCACTATAAGCTTCCGGTCCGTCATCTTCGTTAACATTGCGATTTACATATGGCGTACCATTTACAAGACTTTGTGCGAGATGCAACTTGAAATCAGGAAAACCTTTAGTATCAAGGCGTCTGCAAAAGCGATTCACGGTTGGCTCGCTTACTTCCGCCATTTTAGCCAGTGTCGCAATACTGGAATGAATTGCTATTTGTGGCGATGCAATAATAACTTCAGCAACTTTTCTTTCTGATTTGCTGAAAGTATCTAGATTTTTTTTAATTAACTCTAAAGTTTTCATACGTTCCACTAAGGTAATTATTTCAGGCAGACTTGAGAATAATTACGAGATTTACTATCGGAAAGATAGTTTTGGGCTTTGTATTAATATTTTCTTAAGTTGCAAGATCTATATTGAAAAAAAACTACATTAATACCAATAAATTATGCGCTATTATAGATAATTGAACTGTTCATGTC
>JBATHQ010000077.1:0-3223 GCA_049667005.1 Psychromonas sp. | reverse complement strand
CTGATTCCTCTGAAAATATTATGCGGAAAAGCGAAATTGGTTTCCGGGAAAGATATTCAACAGCGCATGCCGGTTGATAATCTGCCCATTGAAATTGCCGGATTATCACACACCCTGAACAATATGTTAGAGCGTCTTCAGGATGCCTTTCTGCGTTTAGAAAATTTTTCTTCAGATATTGCCCATGAACTGCGCACACCGGTTAATAACCTTATGATGCAGACTCAAGTGGCGTTATCACAACCACGCAGTAAAGATGAATATCTGCACACATTAGGCTCGAATGCGGAAGAGTTTGAGCGCCTGGCAAGAATGATTTCGGACATGTTATATCTGGCGAAAACAGAAAACCAACAGATCATGCTGTGCAGTGAAGATATTTTGCTGGAGAAGGAGATAGCTAATCTACTGGAATATTATGAGATACTCGCTGAAGACCGAAATATCACCCTGACTCTGGCGGGGGAAGCAAAAGTCCAGGGAGATAAACTGATGTTACGCCGCGCATTCAGTAACTTGATATCTAATGCGATAAAGAATAGTTTTGAGGACGGGGAGATCACTATCAACATACACACTGATAAGCAGAGTGTGTTGGTCGATGTGATCAATCATGGTGAGACTATTCCTGCACAGATATTACCGCATCTGTTTGACCGTTTTTACCGTGCAGACAAAGCCCGAACCTGCTGTTTAAGTGAAGGCGTCGGACTGGGACTGGCGATCACACAATCGATTGCTAAAGCACATGGCGGAAAAGTTTCAGTGCGCTCTAAAGATAATCTGACCACCTTTACCTTTGCCATTAATGAAGATGAATAAATGCG
Source organism: Psychromonas sp. (assembly GCA_049667005.1). Taxonomy (GTDB): domain Bacteria; phylum Pseudomonadota; class Gammaproteobacteria; order Enterobacterales; family Psychromonadaceae; genus Psychromonas. The sequence continues at coordinate 2,396 of JBATHQ010000077.1, read as the reverse complement.
TTCAATGGAAAATCAAAGGAATTTATATTGTCCGTTTTTTATTCCGTCAATTGTCCAGTCACCAATTTGGTAGCGAATTAAACGTAAGGTCGGAAAACCAATATGCGCAGTCATACGTCGAACCTGACGGTTACGCCCCTCTTTAATGGTGATACTTAACCAGGTGGTGGGGATATTGGCGCGTTCCCGAATCGGTGGTACGCGCGGCCAGATATCCGGCTGCTCCATGATCTCTACCTTGGCCGGCAGGGTTAAACCATCTTTAAGCTTGACCCCGTCACGCAGTTTCTGCAGTTCCGTTTCAGTAGGACTGCCCTCGACCTGCACCCAGTAGGTTTTACTGGTTTTCGCTTTCGGCTCGGTGATCTGCGCCTGCAATTTACCATCATTGGTTAGTAACAATAATCCTTCACTGTCGCGATCCAGACGGCCCGCTGCATAGACCTGCTCAATATCGATATAATCTTTTAATGTTGAACGTTTTTGCTGGGTATTATCCTGATCGGTAAACTGACATAAGACGTCAAAGGGTTTATTAAATAAAACAACTTTACGCGTTGCATCGGTCACTGCCGGCAAATGACTTTTGCTGGCCTTGTTTCTGTTCGGGCTTTGCGCTTTGCTGTTGCCGGTGTTCTTTTTCGCAAACCGGGTTGATTTTTGCTGGGAATTGATAGTTTTGGCCACGAAAACACCTTGAGAGAGATAAAAGGAAATTGTAACAGAAGATGAAATGTATACCTCAAGTACCTGAAAAAATAAAAATACAGCGGTAGGTTAGGTGGACTATTTAATAGTTTTCGCTATTATGTTGCTTAAAATATAACAGCATAACAAATCGACAACATTTGTTATCCGTGAGTTATCACAGGTTATCTGCCTTGACGGTTTGTTGTTTTGGCAGGTAATTAGCACATCATAAAACTTCTTAAAGGAATAAATATGACAGACAAATCTGCAAAGATCATCTATACACAAACAGATGAAGCACCTGCCCTTGCAACACATTCTCTTCTTCCAATTGTGAATGCATTTACCCAAGCTGCGGATATAAAAGTTGAAACGCGTGATATCTCTTTAGCCGCTCGTATTATTGCTAACTTCCCTGATAATTTAACTGCACAACAAAAGCAGAGCGATGCATTAGCTGAATTGGGTGAACTTGCCAAAACGCCACAAGCTAACATTATTAAATTACCCAATGTCAGTGCCTCCATTCCACAACTGCATGCTGCAATTAAAGAGCTACAAGCGCACGGTTTTGATATTCCAAACTATCCTGAAGATGCAAAAACAGACGCACAAAAAGCGGTAAAAGCACGCTATGCAAAAGTATTAGGCAGTGCTGTAAATCCTGTTTTACGTGAAGGTAACTCTGACCGTCGTGTGGCTGATGCGGTTAAACAATACGCACAGGATCACCCGCACCGTATGGGCGCTTGGTCTAAAGATTCAAAATCACATGTTGCTAATATGCTCGAAGGTGATTTTTATGGTAGTGAACAGTCTGTCGTATTAAGTCAGGATGATGATCTGAAAATTGAATTTATTAGCGATTCTGGTGATATCACGGTATTAAAAGCTTCAACGCCGGTATTAAAAGATGAAGTCATTGATGCATCTGTAATGAGCTGCGCTGCATTACGTGCTTTCTTTGAAGCTGAAATGCAGGATGCTAAAGAAAATAACATTATGCTTTCTCTGCACCTTAAAGCAACCATGATGAAAGTCTCTGATCCGATTATGTTCGGTCATGCGGTAACGGTTTATTTTAAAGATGTATTTAACAAGCATGCAGCACTTTTTGCTGAATTAGGCGTGGATCCGAGCAATGGTCTGGGTGATGTTTATGCAAAAATTGCCAGCTTGCCAAGCGCACAAAAAGAACAGGTAGAAGCTGATATTCAAGCAGTTTACGCAACGCGTCCGGCACTTGCGATGGTTGATTCAGACAAAGGGATCACTAACTTACATGTCCCAAGTGATGTGATTATCGATGCTTCTATGCCAGCTGCTATCCGTACTTCTGGTTGCATGTGGGGCACAGACGGTAAACTGCATGATACTAAAGCCATGATTCCGGATCGTTGTTACTCCGGCATTTATCAGGAAACTATCTCTTTTTGCCGTGAACACGGAGCATTTGACCCTGCCACTATGGGTAACGTATCAAACGTTGGTTTAATGGCACAAAAAGCGGAAGAGTATGGCTCGCACGATAAAACTTTTGAAATTAAACAGGCCGGCACGGTAAAAGTGATCGATTCAGCGGGTAACACCTTAATGGAACATGCCGTTGAAAAAGGTGATATCTGGCGCATGTGTCAGGCCAAAGATATTCCGATTCAAGACTGGGTACGTCTGGCGGTAAGTCGTGCAAGAGCTACCGGACAACC
>JBATHQ010000076.1:0-13974 GCA_049667005.1 Psychromonas sp. | reverse complement strand
TTATTTAAAAAACAAGAAATGGTGATTCAGATGGGGGAGCGCAAGATTCCCGCACTACAATTTCTGTTCTTAATGGTTTTGGTAGGACGATATTTTCGCCATTTAATTTGGCGACTAGGTATTGAGCTGCAAGTATACCCATTTTCTCTTGAGGTGTTCTTACCGTCGTTAAACTAGGGGTAATGTTGGAAGCCAGCCACATATCATCGAATCCGGTAACAGAGACTTGTCGTGGAATGTCGATCCCCATTTTTTTCGCTTCAAAAATCGCGCCGTAAGCGAAAGGCTCTGAACCACAAATAATCGCTGTGGGTTGCTGGGCACGTGACATCAATAAACGAAATGCATCTCGTCCCTGCTCAATACCAAATGGCCTTTCAATGATATTTTCTTCTGGTATCGTAAGTCCGCGTTGGCCTAACGCATTACGGACACCTTGCAGTCGGTTATATGCTCTGTCGTTATTTTTTATAAAGCCAGAAATCATTGCAAATTTTTGATGGCCCAGATCCATCAAATAGTTGGTTATGCTCGCTGCAGCTTCCTGGTTGTTAAAGCTGATGCAAGGGTGTTCTTGAGTTGGGTCTATTGTCCATGTCAATACATAGGGTATTTTTTTAGCGTTAAGTAAACGATAGATAGATTCATCACGCAATCCACCGACTAGCAGCAGGGCGTCTACTCCAAGCGATACCATTTGCTTGATATTTTCATGTTCTTTTTCGATATCGTAGTTGTGCGAGGCCAGTATCAAGTTGTAACCGGCCGTAGCTATGTGATTCTGAAACACTTCTGTCGTTCGCCCAAAAAGGCTACTGTCTAAAGAGGGAACGACCGAACCAATCATTCGCGAGCGTTTGGAGGCCAAAGTACGCGCTGCTGCATGAGGAATATAATTTAACTGTTTAATCGCAGCATCAATTTTTTGCTTACTCCTATCACTTAGGAGGTTAGGGTTATTTAAATAACGAGATACCGTTACGGGAGCGACCCCTGCAGCAATTGCAACATCCTTCATTGTTGAATTCTCTGATAAATTGCTATGCGTTTTCATAAAAATCTCATCATTAATGTTTTTTCCTGGTTATATAACCGCACGATTAAGCTTTAAACGCGGCTTGCACGGTATGAGTATAAATTCACATATACTAGTAAGCCAAAAAGTTCAAAACATTATACTACAAAAATATAATTTCTTTGATCATGCACAGTGTTGATGCATTTAAAGCCAAATATTGCATCAATATTGTGCATTATGCTTAACAATTAAGAAACAACTTCCTTACTTTTAATTATATTTTATTAACAAACCTCATGCGCCACACGCATTTACAATATAATTTTTATAGATTTAAAAATTAGGCATTGGTTATGCATTAGATAAAAATGGAAGCGCATTCATTTATGTCTACTGCTGACCTAAATCATTAAACAATCAGTAAATTTTAAAAAACAAAAAACAATTTTGATATCCATACTTTAGGAGAGTGTTTATGAAATCGCATTACAAAGTTATCGTTATTGGTGGTGGTATTGGGGGATGTAGTACGCTTTATCATTTAACCCAGGAAGGGTGTACAGATGTAGCATTGATAGAACGTAATGAGTTAACTTCAGGAACAACATGGCATTCAGCAGCACAAGTAACAAACTTTGGTGCAACACAAACGATGGTTGGCCTAAAAAGCCATAGTATTAAGCTTTATAAAAAATTATCAGAGGATCCAGAGAACCCAATTAACTACCATCATGCCTCGGGTGGTATTCGTCTTGCCTCAACACAAGATCATCTTGATGGTTATAACCATTTCATTTCATTAGCGAAAGGTATGGGGGTTAACTTTGAAATGCTGGATCCTGCGGAATGTGCGAAACGCCACCCGTTAATTGAAACACATGATCTACTTGGTGGTCTTTGGGATCCATTAGATGGTGATATCGATCCGGCTCAATTGACTCAAGCGTTAGCACGTGAAGCTCGCAAAGCCGGTGCGGAAATATTCCGTCATAACCCAGTAGAAGCAATACATCAAGATGAAGATGGGAAATGGGTTCTACAAACTAAAGATGGTGTGGTGAGCTGTGACAAATTAGTCAATGCTGGCGGTTACCGAGTAAATGAACTAGGTAAAATGATCGGTATCGAATATCCAGTTATATCAATGGAACACATGTACTTCCTGACAGAGTCTATTCCAGAAATCGCTGAGTTCGGTAAGCGTGTTCCGTTATTACGTGACCCTCTTGATGATTTTTATAGCCGCCAGGAAAAAGATGGTTTGTTAGTGGGTATTTATGAGCAGCGTTGTAAAACATGGGGCATGGATGGTATTGATCCTAACTTTGTTAATGCGCTATGTCCGGATGATTTAGACCGTTGTTTAGACAATATGGAACGTGTTTTTAAACGCATGCCTTGTCTTGAAAGAACCGGTATCCGTAGCATTGTTAATGGCCCGATCACTTATTCAGCCGATGGTAATCCACTGGTTGGTAAAACACCTGGTTTTGACAACCTTTATTCAATTATTGGCTTACGTGCTGGTTTGGGTGAAGGTGGTGGCCACGGTAAAATCTTAGCTGAAATCATCGTACACGGTGAATCAGAGTGGGACACTTGGTGTATTGACCCAGCACGTTTTACTTCTCATGCAAACACTGAGTTCACATCAAGAAAAGCAGTAGAAGACTACCAAAATGAATTCCGTTTTCATATGCCACACGAAGCTCGCCCTGCTGGCCGATTAGCAAAAACGACATCAATTTACACAACGTTAAAAATGCAAAATGCAGAGTTTGCTGTGGTCAATGGTTGGGAACGAGCACTGTTCTTCAAACCTACTGCTGATTTTGAGTTCAAGCATAGCTTCCGTTTTACTGAAACCGACAAAGTGATTGCAGCTGAAGTAAAAGGTGTGACTGAAAATGTTGGCATCATGGAAGTTAACGGCTTTAACCGCTTCGAAATTAAAGGTCCAAAAGCTGCTGAATGGCTTGATAGCTTAATGTGTTCAAATATTCCAAAAACAGTTGGTCGTATCGGACTTTGTTACTTCCTGACGGAAAAAGGCAACGTGTTAGGTGAAGCCACTATCGCAAAATTATCTGAAGATACTTTCTGGTACGGCTCTGCTGCTGCTGCTGAATACAAAGATATGGATTGGTTACGTACTCACCTGCCTGACGAAGGTGTTGAAATTACTTCACTAACCAATACTCATACTATTTTATCTGTAACCGGCCCTAAATCTCGCGACTTAATCGCTAGCCTTTCTCCTCGTACAGATTGGTCTAACGAAGCCTTCCCATGGCTAACGACTAAACCCGTATACATCGGCCACGCAAAAGCACAAGCATTACGTGTGAGCTTTAGTGGTGAGTTGGGTTGGGAATTACATGTACCAAATGAACAACTACTGCTTGCACATACATTGTTAACGGAAGCAGGTGTTGAATACGGCCTTATCCCATTTGGTTCAATGGCACTAGAGTCAATGCGTCTTGAAAAAGGCTACCGCCATTGGAAAGCAGATTTAATTACTGAATTTGACCCGTTTGAAAGTGCACTAGACCGTTTCACTAAAATAGATAAAGAAGCCAACTTCCCAGGTAAAGCGGCACTTCTTGCTAAGCAAGGTCAGCCTATGCGTAAAAAGTTTGTCACTTTAACAGTCGATTGTGATATCGCAGCAGCTCATCCAGGTGACTCTATTTGTGCGGATGGAAAAGTAGTAGGTACTGTTACATCTGCTGCTTATGGATATCGCGTAGAGAAAAACATTGTACTTGCCTTTATTGACCCAGCTTATGCTGCTGAAGGAAGTCAGGTTGATATAGAGATTATCGGGACACCTTACCCAGCTATCGTAGTGAGTGAATGTCTTTACGATCCAAAAAATGAAAAAGTAAGAAGCCTGTAACATAAACGAAACTGTATAGCGGAGAGTATTATGAAAAGGATTACAAAATTGTGTTTAGCTGTCTCATTAGGTCTCACTGGGGTATCAGCCCAAGCTGCAGATTTAGTGTTAGGCGTACCGAGTTGGCCTTCAGCCGGCGTGACTTCAAATGTGCTTAAAATCGTGCTTGAAGAAAACCTTGGTTTGGATGTTGGTATGCAAAGTGGAACTAATCCAATCATCTGGGAAGCGATGGACCGAGGAACAATGCAAGTTCATCCTGAAGTTTGGCTACCAAACCAACAAAATCTCTATGAAAAGTACGTAGTAGAAAACGGTACGGTAATCAAAAATCAACATCCAGTTGAAGCTAAGCAAGGCCTTTGTATTACTAAAGATATGTCAGAGAAATACAATATAAAGTCTATTTATGACCTGACCGATCCAGATAAAGCCGCCTTACTCGATACTGACGGTGATGGCATGGGTGAAATTTGGGCTGGCGAACCAGGTGCTGCTTCTACCACTGTTGAAATTATTCGTGCTAAAAGTTACGGCTACGATCAAACAATAAAGTTAGTGCAAGTTGATGTACCAATCAGTTTAGCCTCGCTTGATGCGTCAGTGAAAGCCAAAAAACCTTATGTATTTTCATGCTATACACCTAACTATGTTTTTTCCATGTATGACATCGTGTTTTTAACAGAGCCAGCACACAATGCTGAAACATGGAAAACCACCCAACCTACGGATGATCCAGGCTGGTTAGCAAAATCGAATGCTGATTCAGGATGGCCAGTTGCTTATGTGCAAATACACTATGCAAAAGCATTGGAGAAAACAAACCCAGCAGCTGCTGACATACTCAAAAACTTTAAAGTTACCGCTGAAATTTTAAATGAATGGAGTTATTCAGTTGTGGTTGGGAAAAAATCTCCAGAGCAAGTTGCTGAACAATGGGTCTCAAAAAATAGCGATATAGTAGAGTCTTGGTTGGGTAAATAAACAGCAACTATAGATGTTTTTCTGATGGACAGTTACGGTAAAAAATAACTGTCCATTCAGGACTCAACTCCTTTGTAATGAAACAACAGCAGGAATTTTCGATATGAGTACGGATGTAATTCAATTAGAGAATGTTTGGAAAATTTTTGGCAAAAATGCTGAACAGGCGATGAAAGCGGTCAGTGAGGAAGGGTTGGATAAAGCTGCTGTCCTGAAACGTTTTGGTTGTGTGGTAGGGATTGCTGATGTTTCCTTCTCGGTACCGCGTGGCGAAATATTTTGTATTATGGGGTTATCTGGAAGTGGCAAATCGACACTTATTCGCCATTTTAATCGTTTGATTGAGCCATCTTCCGGCAGTGTCAAAGTGCTTGGCCAGAACATGTCTGATTTAAATTCTAAAGAGTTGCGGCAAATGAGAGCCAAGCATATTGGCATGGTATTCCAACATATGGCATTACTACCACACCGTACGGTATTGGATAATGTCGCTTTTCCTTTAGAGGTGCAAGGCATACCTAAATCAGAGCGTTGGGATATTTCATTGCATGCTCTGTCTCTTGTTAACCTGACCGGATTTGAATATCGTTTGCCAGAACAATTATCCGGTGGAATGCAACAGCGTGTCGGACTGGCCAGGGCGCTGGCCAGTGATCCGGAAGTATTATTGATGGATGAGCCTTTCAGTGCACTTGATCCACTGATTCGGCACGAATTGCAAAATCAATTTGTCTCCTTGACTAAAAAACTGCAGAAAACCACTATTTTCATTACCCATGATCTTGATGAAGCCATACGTATTGGGGATCGCATCGCGATCATGAAAGATGGCCGTTTGATTCAAATCGGTACACCTGAGCAGATTGTGATGAAACCTGCGGATGATTATGTGGCGGATTTTGTTAAAGGTATTTCTAATCTTAAATTGCTGAATGCCCGCTCCATTATGGTGGATATTGATACTAGCAGATTGCTCGAAGGTATCAATTTAAGTGATGTGCTGCGCGCAGACGAAGAAACCAATCTGGAAGGATTGATCGATATTTCAGTTACATCAGAGCTACCCATCATTATTACTAATGCTTCGGGTAAAGATATTGGTGTTGTCAGTAAAGATACCTTACTCAAGGGTATTAAAGGGGATGAATCCTATGAGTGCTAATCAAGAAACTGAGCTGTTAGAGAAAAAACAATCACAATCTATCCATAATTTTGTTGGTCAGCGAGGTGATTATTATAGTACTGAATTTAAGAAGATACACTCGTCTAAACATCGCGTTATTTCTTTTAATTTATGTGCTGCTTTATTTGGCCCGCTCTGGACTGCTGCACGTAAGCTTTGGACTTTTTTCTGGGTAATTACTATCGCACAAGCGTTTGCATTGATCCTGCTAAGCAGAGGAATATGGGGAGAGCTGGGAGCTGAAAAATTAGCGCAAGTTGAACGGCTTAGTGCTAAATCACAAGAAATGGCGGCTAAAGCACAGGCTGCTTTAGAATCTGGCGCGGCAAATGCCGAAGCCTTGTTCCGAAATTCAGATAATTTACAGAAAGCAGCCGATAAAGCTTTGGTTGCCGCCAATGAAGCTGCAGCCGGTGCATTCGAGTTAGGTTTATTGGGTGCTTTATTGCTAATCATCACTATGCTGATTCAAGGCTTTTCTGCCAATTTTATTTATGAATATCAATATTCCCGTTGGCGTGCAAACCCGAATGAGATAAATGGCTTTAGTTATCTTCATTTACTGGGAGGCGTAGCAGTATTAGTCACTATGATCCCGGTGGTGCTTTATCGATTTACTGCCGCACAACCCGTTGCCTGGTTAGTGGAGTTCCCTTCCGATAAAACAATATTTTATAACGCAGCGAGTTGGTTGGATTCGGGTTTCGATAGTATTGCTGCAAAGGGCGCGGGTTTTTTTGATGGCATTACTTATGTTATTCGTTTTTTCCTTGATGCTCTGGAAGTGATAGTAGTCGATACTCCGTGGCCTGTTATCGTTTCCATGATTTTGATACTGGCCTGGCGTTTGGCTGGTTCAAGGGTTGCAATATTCACCGCCGCTGCCTTAGCTTACTTAGCTTTTATGGGGTATTGGGAAAAGAGTATGGAAACGGTCGCCTTACTGGGGGCTTCTGCAACGTTATGTGTACTGGTTGGCGTACCGCTAGGGATCTTATGTGCGAAAAATCGTACGCTTAATTCTATTACCCATCCAGTATTAGATTTTATGCAGACGATGCCCGCCTTCGTATACTTAATACCCATTATCGCCTTTTTTGGTACGGGAAAACCACCGGGTATTTTGGCAACCTTCATTTTTGGAATGCCACCCGTAGTTAGGCTGACAACACTGGGTATCCAGCAGGTTCCTGCTTCGATTGTGGAAGGGGCGTTAGCGTTTGGTTGTTCGCGTCGCAAACTATTAATGGATGTGGAAATTCCTTTAGCCATGCCTAACATCATGGCGGGTGTTAACCAAACAATTTTAATGTGTCTGTCGATGGTCGTTATCGCTTCATTGATTGGTGCTGAAGGATTAGGTTCAGATGTGTTAATGGCGTTGCAGTTTGCTGCAAAGGGACAAGGACTGCTGGCGGGGGTCGCCATATTGCTTTGTGCCATGATCATTGACCGGATTGTTCAGGCATCAGTTAAAAAAGTAACTAAAGAATAAAAGAGTGTACATATGAAAATCGCTGACCATTTACGGTTTGGTCAATCACTATCAATGTGACAGCTTAAGTGAGCAATATGCTGGCAAGGCTTTATAGATGTGGATGAAGTTATCGAGTCGTTAGTTTCATCTTTAATTTGGGTAATAACAAAACAGAGGGTAGGAAATATGAAGGTATTAGTTATGGTAAAGCGGGTTTCTGATCCCAACGTGATGATTCATGTAAATGCAGATAACACGGGTGTCGATCTTAATAACGTTAAGATGGCCATCAACCCTTTTTGTGAAATCGCGGTAGAAGAGGCGGTTCGCCTTAAAGAGGCTGGCATTGTCTCAGAAATTGTGGCGCTGTCTTTAGGCAGTAATCAATCTCAAGAACAGTTGCGAACCGCTTTGGCGATGGGGGCTGACCGGGCAATACTCCTTGAATCTGACATTACCTTAGAGCCTTTAACCGTTGCAAAACTTGCCACTAAAGTGATCGAGGAAGAGCAACCAGGTTTAGTGATGCTAGGTAAGCAGTCTATCGATACTGATAATAGTCAGACAGGGCAGATGCTGGCAGCAATGTTGGGTTGGTCGCAGGGAACCTTTGCCTCTAAATTAGAAATTGATGGCAATAAAGTGAATATTACTCGTGAAGTAGACAGTGGGTTGCAGTCATTATCGCTGACTACTCCTGCCGTTATTACTTGTGATTTGCGCCTTAATGAACCGCGTTTCGCTTCGCTTCCGAATATCATGAAAGCCAAACGTAAACCACTGGAAATAAAAGCGGCTACGGAGTACGGAATCGATCTGACGCCACGCATCAAAACGCTAAAAATTGAAACGCCAAACGTACGCCAAAGCGGTGAAATTTTGAGTTCGGTCGCTGAGTTGATCGAAAAATTGAAAACTGAAAAAGGGGTGATCTAAATGACTATTCTAATTATTGCGGAACATGACAACAACAGCTTAAAAGAGATTACTCTGAATACGGTAACCGCCGCCAGTCAAATTGGGGGGGATATCGACATACTGGTAGCAGGTGAAAACTGCAATGCGGTGGCGCAGGCTGCGGCTAAAATTACCGGTGTAAATCGTGTAAGAGTCGCTGATCATGCTTGTTACAATGGTCAACTGGCTGAAAATTTAACCGCCTTGGTTGAATCCTTAGCGAGTGAATATACCCATATCATGGCACCAGCGACAACAAATGGTAAAAATATATTGCCCAGGTTGGCCGCGGCGTTAGATGTCTCTGCTTTTTCAGACATTATTGCTGTCGAAAGTGCAGATACTTTTAAACGCACTATCTATGCCGGTAATGCCATTGCGACCGTACAATCTGACGAAAAAATTAAAGTGCTTACCGTTCGTGGCACAGCGTTTGAACTTGCGGGAAAAAATGGAAGCGCAACCATCGAGGCATTGAGCCAAGTAACTGATTTGGGGCTGTCGACTTTTCTGGGGGAAAAGGTCGCAGTCTCTGCGAGACCGGAACTCACTTCAGCAGGTATCGTTATCTCTGGTGGTCGTGGTATGCAGAATGGCGAGAACTTTTCAATGTTGGAAAAAGTTGCTGATAAGTTAGGAGCTGCAGTCGGTGCTTCCCGAGCTGCGGTAGACGCTGGCTTTGCGCCTAATGATATGCAGGTCGGGCAAACCGGTAAAATTGTTTCGCCGGAACTTTATATTGCGGTTGGCATTTCCGGTGCGATCCAGCATCTCGCCGGTATGAAAGATTCAAAGGTAATAGTCGCGATCAACAGAGATCCTGATGCGCCAATCCATCAGGTAGCGGATTACGCCTTAGTGGCGGATCTGTTTGATGCGGTGCCTGAATTAGAGCGATTATTGTAATAACCGAAAAGTGTATCTACGAACAATACACATAGATTAAGAAGGAAATAAGCTATGCGTGAATCGATGGAGTTTGACGTTGTTATTGTTGGCGCTGGTCCTGCTGGTTTATCTACCGCCTGCAGGCTGATGCAGCTGGCAAAAGAGGCTGGACGAGAGGTGACTGTTTGTGTCGTGGAAAAAGGATCCGAAGTCGGTGCCCATATTTTTTCCGGCGCGGTATTAGAGCCTCGTGCGTTAAATGAATTATTCCCTGACTGGAAAGAGCGCGGGGCACCATTGAATACACCGGTCAGCAGTGATGAGATTTATCTATTTAAAAATGCTGAAAAGGCGCAGAAAATTCCCAATAGTCTTGTGCCTAAGACCATGCATAATGAGGGTAACTATGTTATCAGTTTAGGCAATTTATGTCGTTGGCTTGGGGAGCAGGCGAATGCCATGGGCGTGGATATTTTTCCCGGTTTCGCTGCTGCGGAGATCCTTTATCACGAAGATGGCTCGGTGAAAGGCATTGCCACTGGCGACATGGGCGTGGATGCTGACGGCAATCACAAGGGCGGATATATGCCTGGTATGGAATTACATGCCAAGTACACCGTGTTTTCGGAAGGCTGCCGTGGTCATTTGGGTAAAGAGCTGATCGAAAAATACGATTTGAATCAAGGTGTTGATGTTCAGCATTATGGTTTGGGTATTAAAGAGCTTTGGGACATTGACCCGAGTAAACATAAGCCGGGTCTGGTGGTACATGGGGCGGGCTGGCCTTTGGGTAAAGATGCCAATGGCGGCTCTTTCCTCTACCACGGTGATAACAATCAAGTCGTTGTTGGCCTGGTGGTTGATCTGAGTTATTCGAACCCTTATCTCAGCCCTTATGATGAGTTTCAGCGTATGAAACATCATCCGGTGTTTAAACAGACGCTCGAGGGTGGTAAGCGTATCGCTTATGGGGCTCGGGCTATCACTAAGGGGGGTCTTAATGCCCTGCCTAAAATGTGTTTTCCCGGTGGTTTGCTGGTGGGCTGTGATGCCGGCACCCTTAATTTCGCTAAGATCAAGGGAACGCATACCGCAATGAAAAGTGGCATGTTGGCGGCGGAAAGCATTTTTGATGCTTTGTCTGCTGACGCGACTGGGGATCGTGAGCTCAGCTCCTTCACTGATGCGTTACGCAACTCCTGGGTTTATGATGAGCTGCACCGTACTCGTAATTTCGGTCCGGCAATGCATAAATTCGGTACTTTTTGGGGCGGTGCTTTTAACTATTTAGATCAAAACTGGTTTAAGGGTAAGTTACCTTTCACCTTACGAGATACTCAGCCGGACCATGCGCAGCTCAAAGAAGCGTCTAAATGTAAGCCGATCGAATACTCGAAACCTGATGGCAAAATCAGCTTTGATAAAAACTCTTCAGTGTTTCTTTCAAACACCAACCATGAAGAGGATCAGCCTTGCCATCTTAAACTGAAAAGTAAGAGCGTGCCGATAGAAAAAAATTGGCTCCTTTATAATGGCCCTGAAGCACGTTTCTGCCCTGCAGGTGTTTACGAATTTGTAGAGGAAGCGGGACAAGATAAACCTCGTTTGCAAATCAATGCACAAAATTGTCTGCACTGTAAAACCTGCGATATCAAGGATCCTACCCAAAACATTACCTGGGTGGTTCCAGAAGGGATGGGGGGACCTAACTATCCGAATATGTAAGATGCGCTGATAGGCGTTTAATGATCCTGTGAAATTATCAGTGATCGAAATCGATGGCGAGGAAAGTTATTGAAATTATAAATTCTGATGAGTTACTGGAGAAAATATAAGGCAGTTATGTTACCTCCTAGATGCTCTTATTGTTGGTTGATTGTTAAATGATTTAATACACATAAATTAAGCCTGCATTGAGCAGGGTTTACTACGTTACACTGGAATATAAAGGGCTGTTATTATGACAATGCAAAGTTCAAAATCACATGAGTTTATCTTGAAAGCGACCTGTAAGGCGAGTGCCGGTATTGTTGCCGCAGTCACCTCTTTTCTTTCTGAGAGAGGGTGTTACCTCAGCGAATTGTCGCAATTTGATGATCCTGATACCAAACGTTTTTTTATGCGTGCAGTTGGTCATATTGAGTCTGGTGACAAAACGCTGATCGACCTTAATAATGAGTTTCCGGCTGTTGCCGAGGAATTTGCCATGGAGTGGAAATTACAGCCAGCGGCGACACCCTGCAAGGTACTGATTATGGTCAGCAAGTTTGATCACTGTTTGAATGATCTGCTCTATCGTCTACGCAAAGGCGAATTAAACATGGAGATCACCGCGATTGTCTCTAACCACTTAGATCTACGTCCAATGGCTGAGCGTGAAGGTATTCGTTTTATCTACTTGCCTGTAACTAAAGAAAATAAGCAGGCACAAGAGCAGGTGTTGCTGGATATCGTAGAGGAGACAAATACCGAACTGGTTGTTCTGGCGCGCTATATGCAAATATTGACGGATAATTTCTGTACTCAATTGCAGGGGCGTGCAATCAATATTCATCATTCATTCTTGCCCGGTTTCAAAGGCGCTAAACCTTACCATCAAGCCCATGCTCGCGGTGTTAAGTTGATCGGTGCAACGGCCCATTATATTACCTCTGATTTGGATGAAGGACCGATTATTGAGCAATCTGTTCAAGTGGTAAATCATACCTTCACGCCTGATTTACTGGTGGCTGTAGGCCGTGATACTGAAACCGTAGCATTGGCGCGTGCTGTTAAATTACACATTGAAGACAGAGTGTTTTTTGATCAAAACAAAACGGTAGTATTTAACTAAGGGAATTGAGATGGCTGTGATAATTGATGGTAAAAAAATCTCGGCAGGGATACTTGCGCAGGTTTCAGTGGATATTAATGCGTTCAAAAATATGCATGGTATTACACCAGGACTTGCCGTGGTATTGGTCGGTGAAGATCCTGCCAGCCAAGTGTACGTGCGCAATAAAGTCAGTCGTGCAACTGAAGTGGGGATGCATTCTTTTGAACATCGTCTTTCTGAAAATGTTTCCCAGGTTGTGTTGAATGACCTTATTCAAGAGCTGAACGGCAATCCAGACGTGCATGGTATATTGGTACAACTGCCATTACCTGCTCATTTGAATGAAGATGAAATTGTTAACGCTATCGATCCAAACAAAGATGTCGACGGTTTTCATTCTTCTAATGTAGCTGCCTTGGCCTCGGGGGCACCAAGATTGGTGCCTTGTACTCCCAAGGGGTGCATGATAATGCTAGAGCAGACGCTCGGGGATCTGAGCGGCAAACATGCTGTGGTCATCGGGCGTTCGAATATTGTCGGTAAACCGATGGCTGCACTCCTGTTGCAAGCACATTGCAGTGTCACTACGGTTCATTCCCGTAGCCGTGATATTGCAGCGCTTTGCCGTCATGCCGATATTGTTATTGCCGCCGTTGGTTCGCCAAATCTGGTTAAATCCGAATGGATTAAACCTGGAGCGACGGTCATTGATGTCGGCATCAATGCGATTACTATTGAAGGTGTTCGCAAACTGGTCGGTGATGTGGACTTTGCTGATGTTGGCACGGTGGCCGGCGCCATTACGCCGGTTCCGGGTGGGGTTGGACCTATGACGATTGCCAATTTGCTGCAGAATACAATGACAGCTGCGCACTTACAGCGCGCTAGTTAATCGCCTTTTAACAATTTGTTTTATGGGCAGTCTCCTCTGCTTCAGTGGCTCTTGTCGCAGAGGAGATATCTTTACATAGAAAAAAAGTTATTTAATAAGCGCAAAGTCGCGCTTATTATAAAAAGGAGAGTTGACAGTGCTTGATCTTTCTTTAATACCCAGTGAAGATGAACAAAAATTGCCACCCGTGCATTTATGGAAACCCGATTTTTGTGGCGACATTGATATGCTTATTAAAGCTAATGGCGAGTGGTTTCATGAGGGCGGGTTATTGCGGCGACCTGCGATGGTGAAAATGTTCAGCCGTATTCTTTGGTATGAGAAAGGCGAATATTTTTTAGTCACGCCTGTTGAAAAAGTACGGATTAAAGTCGAAGATGCGCCTTTTTTAGTGAAACAGTATCAAAGCAAACAGCATCCAGATGGTTTATATTACATTGAATTTTTGACGATAACAGGGGATAAGCTGACGCTGGGAAAAAACGGCTGCTCTCTTTGGCTTGAAAATTTCAACGGCCAGGCAAAGCCCTATGTTGCTGCTCGCTACGATATGAAAGCCTCAATAAGCAGGCAGGTTTATTATGCTCTTGTCGAGCTGGGGGTTGCTCGTGATATTGATGGGCAATCACATCACTTTATTCAAAGTGGCAATGAATTTTTCAGTTTAGGACTATTAGAAGAAGAGTAATCCACTACCTTGACTCATTATTGATAGGCTCTCGTTAATTTCTTGCGTGCTACACCAAGGTTAAAAATCCAGTTAATATTTAGGATGTTTTCAACGGAATGCGAACCGCCTAAATCCTAATCTTCGCAGGATCTTATAGACAGTGTTTCGTTGCTCGGTAAGCTTCATAT
>JBATHQ010000075.1:0-3360 GCA_049667005.1 Psychromonas sp. | reverse complement strand
TGTCAAGGGAGCAACTATTAGAATGCTTGCGCGGTGAGGAAAGTAACGTTTTTGACCGCACCATCGATGTATTGATATCTCGTTTACGCCAGAAGCTTGAAGAGAATCCGCATGCTCCAAGGTATATCCGCACGGAGCGAGGCATCGGTTATAGTTTTTCTGAGTCTGTGACACGAGGAAATTGAACCAAAAACGATATAAACACCCCTGATCTTCTTTTCTTTCTGCACCTTCGTTTAGCTTGCCGATGTTTCCGGCATTTTCAGACTTGAGTATTGCAATTGCACTTGTTAATACTAAATTCAATAATTACCCACTCATTTATGCTGGTTAAAATTATCCCTAACAACGTTGTGAGTGTGATTCTGAACATCCTGGTCTTTACCTCTTCTAAATCGTCCCATACGATTTAGTGAAGGGAGAGTGACTATCTCCTCACTTCACGCCTTGTTAGTGTTAATTCTTTTGCTATTCTGGATTTTATTAAAAATATCCCATTCCTCAGTACTATGTGTTCAGCTAAAGCCTATTCAAAATAGTTGTGGCAATAATGCATTGCTTTCTATCCGATCTTCCGCACCTGCTTTAAGAATAAATTTGCCTGTATCTTTCACCCAAACAGTCAATAATAACTTGCTGCCGCTCCTTCCAATTCACCACCATAGGAGCTTGTTCCTCCAGATAAATAACCGTAACGCCTTGGAAGCATTGAAATACCCAGCGAGCTGTTGGATTTTGAGTTGGTTTTTTCTTTTGATCCGGGAAGTTGAGTGCTTTTTCTTTTAATTTTTTGCGTATCTGATGCTCCAATGAGGCATATACCATCAAACAAGACGTCATGACCATTAACAAGGCTTCGATTCGCTCTGGTTTTTTTATAAATATGGCGCTGGTTAAAAAGTCCGGGCTTTTCAGAAAACGAAACCCTTTTTCCACGGATTGTTGCGCTTTGTAAGTACTGAGCATTTTCTCCATGGTCATACTGTCATCTAGATCATTAGTGGCAATAATAAAAAAACCTAACTGTTTGACTGCATTATCTCTTCGCTCAAGCGGCGTAAATAAATTCCCGGTTATTTGGTACTCAATTCGCTCAGGGGCCTGGCCTTTTTTGGGCTGACCTTGCTTAGCGTATATCGGTATTTCCTTTATTTCGGCAATAACATCACTGTAAACCTGCTTTTTTCGCCATAATTCAATCGCTTGCTGTGCATCATACTGACAGGCAAAGCGTTGTTGAGAGAGGCTTTTAAATGTTTTACGCTCGCTATCTGCTTTTTTCAGCATACGTTTTGTTAAGCTGTGTGCTTCCCGTTTTCTTGCCTGCTCACTGCGCACTAAAAGCCATTTTTGCGCCACATCACCATAGTTAGATTGATGCCAGACACCTGAATAGCCATTACCCATCTCTGTAAAATCAAGCGCTCGAGCTTGATTAATGAGTGTTTTAGTTTCTTTTAATTTTTGCGGTACGCGCGTGATAAAGAGTTGTTTTAATTCATTCAGTTCTACAATCGTTTCTTTAACATATAAGGCAGCATCGGCCACTAAATAACGGCAAGACTGCGCGGCTTTTAAACTTTTTATGTGCGATTTCACAATCTCTTTAAACCCTTCCATATCATTAATATTACCACTGGCAGGCTTCATATAGACAGGTATTCCGGACTGGTTTTCACAAATAAGATTAAGGACAACTTGGTTTAGGTCGGGACGATGATCACGGGAATAGCCTTTGGTAATTTCAATATGGTGAATGTCATCATCCTCATCAGCTAATTTTTCAGTGCCGTCATAGTGGAAGCTTGTTGAGTCGAGATGCACTGACAGACATGGCAGCTCCAGATATTTAACAACGGCTTCGCCAATATCTTGGTAGAGGCGGGAAACGCCATACTGATAAAGCGCATCAAGACAACGGCCTAGCGCGTCATCATTGATATGCTCAGCTTGAATACCGGGCGCAATAAGGCGATCTAACGGTTTATCAGAAAAGTACTCACTGTACATATGCAGTGTTCGACCGGTAAACCCTAACCCATTGATGATCATGGCAACAAAAAGATGGCCGAAGCTCACTTGGCGATGTTCAGATGTGCCAAGAGCCTGATCGATAATATTGGCAAGATTGATCTCTTTGCAGAATCCAGCCACTAATCCGTGATGTTCAAGTGATTTAGTAAACGGGTAGGTCATGATTTATCTCTTTCAAAAGAGAGTAATAGATCAAAAAGAGAGATCGGGGTCAATCGTTTTTTTTATTTTTATTAAAAACATAATAATTTTGAAATACAGATCACGATTTAAAGGTGAATTTTAATCGTTATTCAGGTGCGGAATGACAGTTCTATCCTCGTGTAAATGTGATCTTCCCCTCATTCTTTCTACAAAGGCACGCTTAAAAGCGCTCTGTTAACAATTAGTTAATAATCGAGATTTCAGGTTAATAGTGATTTTCTAAGCTCCAAACATAGAAAATAAGTCGCACAGATTGAAGAAAGCAGCATGTAAACGCCTTTACTTTTAGGAGGATAGAAATCTCAATGGAACAACAAAGCTTAAATACACAGCAAATAAAGCCGGTGTTAGAAATGCGTAATGTTTCGAAGACATTTCCCGGTGTTAAAGCATTAACTGACGTTCAGCTGGTTGTATATCCCCACGAAGTTCACTCTTTGATGGGAGAGAATGGCGCAGGCAAATCAACGTTAATGAAAGTGTTATCTGGCGCGCATTTGCCAGATAAAGGCAGTGAGATTCTGGTGAATGGTAAACGAGTGGAAATTACAGATCCCATTTCAGCGAAACGACAAGGCATTGCCGTCATATACCAAGAGCTCTCATTATCACCTAATTTATCCATCGCGGAAAATATTTTTTTAGGCTGTGAAGTTGCTAAGAACGGCGTTGTTAATCGCAAAAAAATGGTTAATGAAAGTCAACGTACCTTAGATCGTCTAGGCGTCACTTTTCATCCGACAACGTTGGTTTCTGCACTTTCTATTGCTGAGCAACAGATGATTGAAATTGCCCGTGCAGTGCATGCAAATGCAAAAATCTTGGTAATGGATGAACCTACTACGGCTTTGTCAACACGGGAAACGGGGCATCTTTTTACACTTATCCATAAACTGCGCGAAGAGGGGTTAGCCATTATTTATATCTCTCATCGGATGTCAGAAATCTATGAATTATCAGATAAATGCTCAGTACTAAGAGATGGCTGCTATGTGGGTACGCTTGATAAAGCAGAGCTTTCATCTGAAACACTCGTGAAAATGATGGTAGGGCGAGATATTTCCGGATTTTATAAAAAAGATGCGGCAAAAATCTGCGAACGTGGACATAAAATCCTTGAAG
>JBATHQ010000074.1:0-13069 GCA_049667005.1 Psychromonas sp. | reverse complement strand
GATATGGCCTATGGTGGTCAGGGAGCCCCTTTAGTCCCAGCTTTTCATCAGGCATTATTTTCCCGACATGGGGAGAATAGAGTGATTCTTAATATTGGCGGTATTGCCAATATCAGTATTCTGGACTCGGATCAAAAAGTATTAGGCTACGATACCGGCCCGGGCAATACGCTGATCGATGCCTGGAGTGAGAAAATTAATGGAAACAGTTATGATATGGATGGGCAGTTCGCCTCCCAAGGGAAGGTGGTAGAGGATCTCTTAAGTTCATTGCTCGCGGATAATTATTTTTCCCAACTTCCCCCTAAAAGTACCGGACGGGAAAAATTCAACTTGCCATGGTTAACTCAGCACCTACAACAACTCCCGCAACAGCCATTGTCTGATTGTGAAAATGCCGATATCCAACGTACTTTATTAGAGCTCAGTGCTATCACCATCACTGACCAGATCAAATTGCATAGCAATCCATGTACTGTTTATGTTTGCGGCGGAGGCGCACTGAATCCGCTGTTAATGCAGCGTTTACAAGCTTTAATGCCGGAATATCAAGTGATGGATACCAATACCTTAGGGATTGATCCTATGTTTGTTGAAGCGGTCGCTTTTGCCTGGTTAGCGGAACAACGCTTATTAGGCAACCGGATCCCACTTAAGGCTGTAACAGGGGCCCGGCAGGATGCTCTTTTAGGTTGTATCTACCAACCATAGCGGCAGGCGAAAATAAACAATGCGCCACACGTCATCACATTTCTGAATACACTATCAACACTTTTATTGTACATTGCTTAAAAAGTAATTACTCTGCTTAATTATTCAACTAATAATAGTAGTAGTAATTACTAAGGAGCAACGGATATGCCCTGTCTTATCATCTTATTAACCTTTTTATTTTCCAGTTCGGTGTTCGCCAATATTTATACCTGGGAAGACGAAAAAGGGATCGTACATTTTTCCGAGAGCAAACCTGCGCATTCACTGCCATTCAAAACTATTGCCATTGATTTGCCGACCCCGGAAATCGATGCGCCGGATGAGCAAGATGTGCAGGATGATCAGAGCCCATCTAAAGCGGAACAGGCAACAAATGCAGATAGTCAGGAACAAAACGATCTGTATAAAATGATTGAACAGGTCAATAAGGAGCAATAATCAGCCGAAATTACTTGAAGATCCAGGAATCAACAAGTAGTTTGGGTAGAACACTCACTATCTGGTACTCATTTATGAAATATATCGGCGCACATGTCAGTGCTTCCGGTGGCGTATTTAACGCACCGAAAAATGCTCACAATATCGGCGCAACAGCATTTGCTTTATTTACAAAAAATCAACGCCGCTGGCAGGCCGCTCCCCTCGATGCACAGACTATCCATAAATTTAAAACGGCTTGTGCGCGCTATCATTTTCTCCCGGAGTTTATACTCCCTCACGACTCATACTTAATTAATCTCGGCCACCCGCAGCAGGAGGCTTTAGATAAATCCAAAAATGCATTTTTAGATGAGATGCGCCGCTGTGAACAATTAGGGCTCACCCTGCTAAATTTTCATCCCGGCAGCCACCTCAAGGAGATCAGTGAAGATGATTGTCTGCTGCGTATTGCCGAATCAATCAACTGGGCATTGCAACAGACAAACTCGGTGAAGGCCATTATTGAAAACACCGCGGGACAAGGGACTAACTTAGGTTATCGCTTTGAACATTTAGCCAGAATTATCGAGCATGTTGACGATAAAACCCGGGTGGGCGTGTGCATTGATACCTGCCACACCTTTGTATCCGGTTACGATCTGCGCACAGTAGAGGCTTGTCAGGAAACCTTTGCCAGCTTTGCCGATATTGTCGGTTTTGAGTTTTTAAGCGCTATGCATATTAATGACAGTAAAGTAGCACTGGGCAGCAGAGTGGATCGTCATGCCTCCTTAGGAGCAGGAGAAATAGGCTGGGATTGTTTTAAATATATTATGCAGGACAAGCGCTTTGACAACATTCCCTTAATACTGGAGACAACTGATGTGAACATTTGGCCGGAGGAGATACAACAGTTAAAGGAGTGGGCGCAGGAAAAGTGATAAATGATGTTATTTATTGACAGAAGAGAGACCTAAGATATCGCTATTTGCACTATTTATCGCCTCACATCTCGCTAGTCTGGCTATATATTATTTATATAAAATGACTAAAAGTTACACTTTATCGCTTGCAAACTGTTTTTATTATTACAATAATCAATTGTGACTTAGATCGCAATGAGCAGCTTTTCAGTGCAGGTTTGTCCTCTATCTTATGATTCAATAGATCTAATTTTTGAACGACTATTATTGCGTACACAGTGATTTGCTAAAGGAAAAAAATGCCTATATTTCAAAAACTTGATGACACGATTCGAGCTTACCTTTCTGCTGAGCAGTGTGAGTTTATTAAACGTGCCTATCACTTTGCCTATGTAGCACATGATGGTATCACGCGCGCCAGTGGTGAACCCTATATTACCCATCCGGTTGCTGTGGCTGAAATTCTAGCAGAGATGAAGCTTGATCATGAAGCAATCGCGGCTGCGTTATTGCATGATGTCCTCGAAGACACTGATACCACCTATGCGGAAATTGCCAAGAGCTTTAACCCCAGTGTCGCGGAATTAGTTGAGGGTGTCACTAAGTTAGATAAGCTAAATTTTAAAAACCACAAGGAAGCTCAGGCAGAAAATATTCGTAAAATGCTGATCGCCATGTCCAAAGATTTCCGGGTGATGTTAATCAAGCTTGCGGATCGCGTTCACAACATGCGTACACTCGGCTCTCTTCGACAGGATAAACGCTACCGTATCGCCCAGGAAACATTTGAAATATTTGCGCCGATAGCTGACCGGCTAGGCCTTCATCACCTTAAAAATGAGCTGGAACATTTAGCCTTTAAAGCACAAAATGCGGCACGTTACAGTGTCTTAAAAGAGGCAATAACCAAAGCACGCAGAAATCGTAAAGACTTTATTCAAAATATCTGTGATGAGATTTCTGAAAAACTGCAGGCCCTGCCGATTGAAGCGAAAGTCATTGGCCGTGAAAAACACCTGTACAGTTTATATACCAAAATGCGCCAGAAAGGCTGCCAATTCCATGATGTAATGGATGTATACGCTTTTCGCATTATAGTCAAAGACCTTGATAGTTGTTATCGCGTGTTAGGTCAGATTCACCATCTTTATCAACCTAAGTTAGGTCACTTTAAAGATTATATTGCTATCCCCAAAGCCAATAGCTACCAATCAATACACACCACTCTGCTTACCCATCATGGCGTTAATATAGAGGTGCAAATCCGCACCGAAGATATGGATGCAGTCGCCAAATACGGTATAGCCGCACATTGGAGTTACAAAGATGGCAGTAACAATAAGCAGATGACTGCGCAGTTGCAAACCCGTAACTGGTTCCAGGGCCTGTCGGATCAGGAAGCTCATACAACTAACTCAGTATTAATGCTGGAAAACATAAAACAAGAGTTAGGTGATAATGAAATACATGTGTTAACCCCACAGGGAAAAATCATTGTCCTGCCTGCACAGGCAACACCTGTTGATTTTGCCTACGCTTTACACACTAAAATAGGACACCGCTGCATCGGCGCAAAAGTGGATAAAGAGTTCTCATTACTGAGTAATAAATTAGAAAGTGGCCAAACCATTGAGATAATTACCTCAGAGACAGAGCATCCTTGTGGAGACTGGTTAAATTTTGTAGCCACGCATAAAGCACGCCTCAATATTCGCCAATACCTTAAACAACTTCCCAAAGACCATACAATTCCAGAGGGCAGACGTTTATTAAAACAGGCGCTCGGTAAAACCAATTTAACCGATATATCGCAGGAGAATATCGATAAAGTGCTTGCCGACCACCACCTCAAAGATTTTAACTCTTTATTAGATGAAATCGGCAGTGGCAAATTAATGAGTATTATTGTCGCACGTCGTTTACGCGGCAGTGCCGGTGAATTAACGGAATCTGAACTTCAGCAGCAAAACCGCCGCAGTGCGATTAAAGGCACTGAAGATATGATGGTTACCTATGCGAAGTGCTGCAAACCCTTGCCGGGTGATCTTATTGTCGCCCGTATAAGTCCGGGCCGTGGTTTAGTTGTTCATACCAAATCCTGTCATAATGTCGCGGGTTTTGAAGATGAATTAGACAAATATATTCCTGTTCAATGGGACATGAATTTTATGAATCAGTTTGAGTACTCGACGGATCTGGTGATCACTATGATTAACCATAAAGCGGGTCTTGCCAAACTATTCAATATCATTGCCAAATGCAATGCCAATGTAGTTGATCTGAGAACGACCGAACTGCCTGAACATATCTACTTAATAAATATGACTTTAGTGGTTATTAATCGAATTCATTTATCAAAAGTCATGCGCCAGATTAAAAAACTGCCCAGTGTAAAAAGTATCAAACGTAGTAGTCAAAAAGAGAAATTGAAGAGGATCGCACCGTGAGTATTTTTAAACAGTTAGCCCTGTTGTTAATATCCCTGTCTCTTTTCGCCTGCAGCACAACAACAGTCAGCAGCATGGAATCGCAACATATCGCCTTAACACAGATGCAAAAAAAGTGGCGATTAGTGCGTATTAACGGGCAGTCTATCAACCCCGAGATCAACTCAACCTTAAATGTGGATCCTCAGGCACAGGCAACAGGGAAACTTGCCTGCAATAATTTTTTCGGCACATTAATATTAAAAGATAATAGCTTAAAGATTGATCCCATGGGCAGCACGCGCATGATGTGCCCCAAACCAATGAGTGATGTTGAAATAATCGTTTCCAGTGTGTTAAACAGCTGGTCGGAAATACAGTTAACCAGCAGTGAATTAACACTATCCGGTAAAACAGATACCCTCACCTACAGGGCGAACTAAGTACTCATTGAACACTTATTACTTCTACTCTTATCAAAACCTGGTTATTTGCTTAACCGGATTGGCTTCTCGCCAATCCCACTAAGCGGGAAAACAGACGTTTGAGCAATGGCGGAATTGAATCTGCCCCTCGCTCTTCTACTGCACTGGCAATGGCCAGACCTAATTCAGGTTTAGAATATCGGTGTACCGCTTTATCTATAATCTTATTAGCGGCAAGTCGTGTTAAATCTTTTTCTTCATAATTACCTGCCTTAAGATAAACATCAGAGAAACCATTTTCAAAAAACAGGTGCTCAATATCCAATGCGGGTAAAATCGACAGACGGTTAACAACGGTATCTTTTACCAGGCACATCTCGGTAACCCGTGCCGCATATTTTTGTCCGGCGGGATCACCATCCGTTAAAACATGCCATTCAATATGTAAATCTTGTGCCAGTTTAATCAGGGGCGCGACACCACATTGGGCAAACTCAATAATCTGCACCCCTTCCACAACCAGATGATATCCGCATAAGCGCGACAGTTCAGTCAATAACCAGGTTTCCGTCTCGCCCTCTACCAATAACCATGAACGCGCAAAAAGACTCTGTGGTCTGGTCATGCGCACATGAAAAGCGATGCGCCGCAAATCATTCTGAGAAAAATGTTCCCGATTTAAGGAATAACTGTGGGTTACATTGGTGCCCCGTACTAAACGCTGAATACAACTTAAGGGCATGAATGACAATAACTGACCGGAATTGGTACTGACCAATTTCTGCATTGGTAGTAATGAAAAGAAACTCCAGGTAATGGCCAGATTAACCGGATGAAGACTATTTTCCGGCTCATCGAGTAATAAAATAGGCGATGCACCGCGGCGTAATAAATGCTCACCACGCACCTCTAAAAACTCGCCAAATACCAGCAGTAACATAGCACGATCGCTTTTACGGCCGGTTTTTAAAAGATCATTAAAATGAGTCAATGCCTGAAAAGAGAATGGATGCCGCTCCTGAACTTGATCGCGATGAAAATCAGATCGTCCGTATTGTTTTAATAAATAGTGATCAAAAAGGTAGACTAATGCCTGATAACCCTGCTTCATTTCCGATTCGGACAGTTGCTGCGAAGAGTTATTCAAGCGCTTAAAAATACGCTTTATTTTAGCTTCACAGGACGCTCTCTTACCGCAGTTCTCCGAATCTTCTGGTACTTCTTCAGCAAGCATAATAGGCAGATCACCGCCCATCCGCAGTACCGGAACAAATGAGATAAACTCACTGACCAAATTAGCCAGAACCTCTTTCGCAAATGATTTTTGTTTGCCGTGATTATCTAAAAAGTAACGTCGGGTGATGATATTACCGGACTCAGTTATACTCCCGTCGACCTGATAATGGATATAGCGAATCCCCTCTTTTGCCGGATTCCAGGCGTCAGTAATGCTGCTATACTGGCGCTGTAATGACTCATCTTGCTCCTGCTCTTTAAAGGTAAAAACAAGATGGATGCGCTTATTGCTGCTAATTTCCGGATCTGGAGGTTGATGGAAGTCATCATAGGTAAATTTATAAGCTTTTTTAGTACCAGATAAAAACAGTGACAATGCGTCAAAAAGACTCGATTTACCCCAGCTGTTTTCACCCAGCAACGCACTCAATTTTTTAACGTTAATGGATAAACGATTAATGCCCCGGAATCCGACCACCTCGATCTGATCTAACTGCATAATATATCCTTTAAAAAGAATCCTTACTTTAAAAGTATCAGAACTCTCCCATAATACCAATCGGGATAACTATCGGATCAATTTAGATGTTTAAGATCAGAGGTAAGCGCGTGATTCAATCACTGTCTGCCTGCTACTATATACAAAATCCCAGGTTTATCCTTTACAGCTGATCGACATATTGATTAATTAATTTTAAAAACTCCGGACCATATTTATTCAGCTTAATCTGCCCAACACCACTGATATTCAAAAACTGGGCGTCGGTTGTTGGCATAATTTCACTCATTTCAGAAAGTGAAACATCGCTGAAAATAACATAAGGTGGCAAGTCCTGACGATCGGCAATTCTTTTACGTAACTGGCGTAGCTTAGCGAACAGCGGACTATCGGAAAAATTCGCTAAAACCGCTCTTTTGCCTTTCGCTTTAACCATTTTCAAACGTGGCACAGCTAAATAAAGGGGGTGTTGTGCTTTTAAAATAGGTCTTGCAGCTTCAGTCAGTTGTAATGCCGAGCCTCGAGTTAAATTTTGCATCAATAACCCGCAATGGATCAACTGCCTTAAAAGACTTAACCAATACTCAGCGGGTTGATCCTTACCGATCGCAAAAGTGGAAAGCTTATCATGGCCAAAACTTTTCACCCGAGCAGTTTGCGCCCCTTTTAAAACATCAACAACATAAGCCATGCCAAAACGCTGACCGGTACGATATACGCAGGAGAGAATTTTTTGCGCATCTTCCGTTGCATCATAACTTTTAGGCGGATCTAAACAGACATCACAGTTACCACAACCTTTATGGCTATATTCACCAAAATAATTAAGCAGTACCTGACGACGGCAGGTTTGTGCCTCGGCAAAGGCCACCATGGTATTTAATTTATGCAAATCAATGCGCAGCTGCTGTTCATTTTTATTTTGTTCAAGCAGTGCCCGTACTCGCGCGGGATCGGCGGGATCATAAAATAACATCGCCTGTGCCGGTAAACCATCTCGGCCAGCACGCCCTGTCTCCTGATAATAGGATTCAATATTTTTGGGTATTTCATAATGCACAACAAAGCGGACGTTGGGTTTATCAATCCCCATACCGAAGGCAACCGTAGCAACAACGATATCGACTTTATCTTTAATAAACAGATCCTGGACACTCTGACGCTCTTCCAAAATCAAGCCGGCATGGTAACAACGCGCTGATAAACCTTTCGCACGTAGCTTTTCGGTTAACTCTTCGGTGCGTCGTCGACTGGTACAATAAATAATACCGCTTTCATTTTTATGCTCGCCTAAATAATTAAATAACTGGCTTATTGGACGGTATTTTTCAATTAACAAATATTCGATATTAGGACGATCAAAACTATGCACTGCAATTAACGGATCGTTAAACTGCAGGCGGGCAAGGATATCCTGCCGTGTAGCATGGTCAGCAGTTGCGGTTAAAGCCACTAAGGGAATATCCGGAAAACGTTGTTTTAATTGCCCGAGCAATGCATATTCAGGGCGGAAATCATGCCCCCATTGAGAGATGCAGTGCGCTTCATCAATGGCAAACAGATTAATATCCAGATTATCTAAGCGGCTAATAAAATCAGGCCGTAATAACCGTTCAGGCGCAATATAAACAAGTTTTAACTGCCCGCTGTGCATATCATTAATAATTTGATTTTGCTGCTGATAGGAAAGGCTGGAGTTTAGGTACGCTGCCGCTACCCCGCAAGCGCGCAGGGTATCAACTTGATCTTTCATTAAAGAGATTAACGGGGAGATAACAAAACAGATTCCCGGTCGCACCAGCGCCGGAATTTGAAAACAAAGACTTTTCCCCCCTCCGGTCGGCATCACAACCAGTGCATCACGACCTTCACAAAGTTGGTTAATAACCTGTTCTTGCCCTTCGCGAAACTCGCTATAGCCAAATACATCAAGCAAAATCTGTTTCGCGTTGCCTGTGTTTTGTTGATTCACCATGTTGCTGCCTGAATTGATATAAAAGCCATATTGTAATTCAGGCAGGCGAAAAAATCAGCTTAATAAGTGCGGCAGAGCACAGGACACTCTATAAGGCAGAAAAATCTTTAGCAAAAGCATCAACTTTCGACCAATCGGTTAATTCAATATCTTTACTTTTATCAGTACTTCCGCCGGTTATTTTCATAATTAATTGAATGATTAATGTTTGCCACCAGTTATAACGCGAGTAGAGCAAAGCACCTGCAAATACGCCTTTTAAACGTGGCTGCCATGTCGATAAGCGGTCAAACTTGACCATATAGGCATTATTAGCCGGATTGGCTTTTTCCGGCTTACGTGCGGTTAAGCACACCGCAAAAAAAGCATTCGGCAGTGCATCTAATTGTCTTTTATGCTGATTAACAAAATGCACTAGGTTTTGACGGAAGTTGCCATAACGAATCGAGGCGCCAATTAATACTTTATGGTAAGCACTAAAATCAATTTCAGGCTTGTCATCAATATTTAACAGG
This sequence comes from Psychromonas sp., assembly GCA_049667005.1. GTDB lineage: Bacteria > Pseudomonadota > Gammaproteobacteria > Enterobacterales > Psychromonadaceae > Psychromonas. The sequence continues at coordinate 3,936 of JBATHQ010000074.1, read as the reverse complement.
GTAACTTCGCCTTTAAGATGCGTCATAATCTGTTTTATAATTTTTAAGGTTTGCCCATCTACGGATGAATATAATACCAGGGTTTTCGTTGCCATCTTTTAATTTTTCCAAAAAATAGGGGTGAATAAAACTAATAAAGTAAAGATCTCTAAGCGGCCAAATAACATTGCAATTACCATTATCCATTTCGATGCGCTGCTCACTTCATTAAAATGCACAGCCACTTCACCAAGCCCCGGCCCTAAATTATTGAGCATTGCCGCGGTTGCAGAAAAAGAGCTTAACTCATCCATTCCGGTCAATAATAACGCTAACATACAGATAACAAAAACCAGAGCATAAGTTGAGAAAAATCCCCACACCGCTTCAATAACACGATCCGGCAGGGCATTATTGGCAAGTTTAATTTTAAATACCGCTTTCGGATGCACCAGTCGTTTTAGCTCACGTAACCCCTGCAGATTGAGCAATAAAAAACGAATAACTTTTATTCCCCCGCCCGTTGATCCCGCACATCCACCAATAAAACTGGACATAATCAATAAGATAGGTAAAAACAGTGGCCAGTCAGAAAACGAAGTTGTTGTAAAACCAGCGGTGGTAGAAATAGAAACTGCCTGGAATAACGCCTGACTAAAAGAATCTTCGATAGAATGATAAACATCATTGCCCATCAATCCGACAAAACAGATAAGGGTTAACAATACCTGGATCATAATAAAAGCACGTACTTCGGGATCTTCTCTATAAATATTAAAGGTGAATTTTTTTGCTGAAAAAGCACTAAAATGCAGTGCATAATTCACCCCGGAGATAAGCAAAAAGATCACGGTGATCATATTAATAGCCACGCTGCCAAAATGCCCCATGCTGTCATCATAGGTTGAGAAACCGCCAATCGAAACGGTTGAAAAACTATGCGCAAGGGCATCAAACAAACTCATCCCGGCAACCCAGAACGCTAACATACAGGCAACGGTGACACATAAATAGACATTCCATAATGCTTTTGCGGTTTCCGCAATACGCGGTGTCATTTTTGAGTCTTTTACCGGCCCGGGGGTTTCAGCACGGTACAACTGCATACCACCGATGCCTAACATAGGTAATACCGCGACGGCTAATACAATGATCCCCATACCACCGAACCATTGCAGCATTTGCCGATAAAAAAGCATCGATTTAGGCAGCAGATCAAGATCTTCGATAACCGTTGCACCGGTAGTGGTTAAGCCTGAAAAAGATTCAAAAAAAGCAGAAGCAAGATCCATGTCAATGCTTGAACTCATCATAAAGGGGATTGCACCGACACTGCCTAAGGTCGCCCAAAATAATACTACAATCAAAAAACCTTCACGAACCCTCAACTCTTTTTTTATGTGACGATTGGGTGCCCACAACATCATACCGATAACTAAAGTCACTGCGAATGCTGCTAAAAAATTATCGCCATCTTCTCCAGCCATTCCATCATAAAATGAGGAGATTAATACCGGCGGCAACATGGTTAAGCTAAATAAACCAATTAGCATACCTACTATTCTGATTATTGAACGAAATTCCACTGAGTTATCTCACTCTGGCTTGCACGGGTATTTTTTCACAACAACTTTTCCTTGTGTCAGTGATTCGAGTTTTTCGCTAAATTGTCCACATAATTGTAGATCAACCTCTATGACGGCTTGGACAGATTGTAAATATTCAACCTGCACAAGTCGTCCAGAGAGTGTTTTTAATAAACTTTCGACCAGTGCCATCTGCGCGTAATCACAATGCAGTTGGTATTGCTGATAAAAACGTTTTTCAATCGTCGCCACTGTGCCGACTAATTGCTGTACGCCATTTGAGTATGCCCGTACCAGGCCGCCGGTGCCCAGTTTTATTCCGCCCGAATAACGCACTACGACGGCAATAATCTCTCCTAACCCACAGCCTTGTAAGGCAGCTAAAATAGGCTTTCCCGCGGTGCCTTTGGGTTCGCCATCGTCACTGCAGCCTGCACAAACGCTGTTGTCTGGCGCGTCACCAATATAAGCCCAACAATGGTGGCGAGCTTGCGGATGTAACGCTTTAATCTTATTAACATAGTCTAGCGCCTGCTCTTTGCCTCGCGCATGAGATAAATAAGTGATAAAGCGACTTTTTTTTATCTCTTCCTGAAACAGTAAATTTTCGTTAGGGATAAAGTAGGGTTTACTCACAACTATTCCAGACGTTAATAGGTTAAATTAAATAAAGATCAACAGGCCATCTGGCCTGCTTTTTCATCACCAAGATAAAACAGATCGGCTAATAATCTCCCCTGCTCTTGCGGTACACAATCAGGGTACAGAGTTTGCAGCGTTTGTAAAAATACCAGGATCACTTTTTCATCAAAAGGTTCGTTACTAAGCGTCTGCAGTCGTTGCTTAGCGCGCCTGCAAAGTGCTTTGCTATCAAGATCAGCCCAGCAAGCTACATTGTACGGTAATAATGACAATAACTGCTGGTAACGCAATAAACTTTCCCGTAAATGACGCGCGAAAACAGTTAATAATAGATCGTCGGCGACACTATAAACATCCTGCACAAACTTAACCACACCAATATCTTGTAATTGTTGTAACTCAGTTTTTAATATTAGGGTTATATCAGCCTCTTTTATTAAAAAGTATTCCGCCGCTAAGAAAGGATAAACCTGCTCACTATAATAAATAATATTGTCAGTTGTTAACGCTTGGTTTTTCGCTAGCAGGTAACGCAGGGTATTACAGAGCAAACTGGGCAGGGCAAAAATGTGCACGATATTATTGCGATAATAACTCAATTGTTGCTCTTGCTTTGATGAACAAAAAACCGACGTATCATCTTCCTCAAATTTCTTCAAAGCTAGCGCCTGCTGGTAAACAACCTCACTTTCCTCTTGTGTACAGGTAAGTCGGGTTTGTTTACTTTTTAACGCCAGTAACTTCTGGTGTTTGCCGATCAGGGTTAAAAAAACCGATTTTTCACTCTCGCAGTTTTTACTGGCTAACAATATGGCGGCACATAAAGGCAACGCATTCACTGCCGCTGCGGCATTGATCGCTACCATGACTTGCCGGGCAACCTGCTGCACATGCATTTTGAACAAATCGTTATGCACACCAGTTGATTGCCAGTTCGAGCAGTGTTGATCGAAGTATTGCCTGATATTAATTGGCTCGCCAAAATTGACAAAAGCACGACCGAAATTGCCCAATTTTTTTATAGTAGCGAAGACCTGAGAAAAACTTTCCTGCTGTTTTTTTTGCCCGGAGAGCTCTTTTACATAAGTACCCACCTCCATAATATGGTCATAACCTATGTATACCGGCACGATCACGACATTACGTTCAGGCTGATTCAAATAGGTCTGCAGTGACGTTGCCAATAACCCTGTTTTTGGGGGTAATAAACGCCCTGAGCGACTGCGCCCTCCTTCACAAAAGAACTCAATAGGATAACCTTGCTTGAATAACAGAGAGAAATAGGCATTAAAAACAGCACTGTAAAGTGGCGCACCTTGGAAGCTACGGCGTAAAAAGAAACCTCCGCTGCGCCTGAAAACCGGACCCGCCGGAAAAAAATTTAGATTGACCCCAGCCGCAACATGCGGCGGCATTAATCCCTGCTCAAATAACAGATAGGAAAGTAACAGGTAATCCATGTGACTGCGGTGGCATGGCATATAGATAATTTCTGCCCCGCTCTGATTCGCCTGCCGCACGGCCTGAGCATGATTAACCTCAATGCCCTGATAGATATAATGCCAGACCCATTTTAAAATAAAGCGAAAAACACGTAAAAATGGATAGGAAAAGTTGGCACTGATCTCAAGCAGATAAGTACGGCACTGCCGCTCAACTTGTTGTTCAGTCAACTGCTCACTGACAGCAGTCGCGTGAATAATTTTACGCAGCGCAGGTTGTTGTAATA
>JBATHQ010000073.1:0-5551 GCA_049667005.1 Psychromonas sp. | reverse complement strand
AGAAGAATAGTTACTTTTGCTGGCAGGTTAATCGTTTTGACGGTTAACGAGAGTTCCTGATTTTGCTGGCGTATAGGCGGATTTAGCCATTAAGATTGCTAGTTTCACTCAGGCAAAGACACGACTTCTCGTTGCTATCATACATTAAACGGGATAGTTTTCTGCCTTGACATAAACGTGTAATTTTTGTCCCGGCCGAATATTTTCAGCCTTCTCCAGATCATTCCAGCGCACCAAATCTGATGTTGTAACCTTGAACTTCGATGCGATTTTAAACAGAGAATCACCCGCGAGGACATTATAAGTGAGACGGCGGGTAGTATTGTTGTCGGAGGTTGCCTTAGTGTTGGTGCCAGTACGCAAAACAGTTAATTTCTCTCCTAAGCGTATTGCCTGGTTAGCGCTTATACTATTCCATTTTCTTATATCATCAACCGTTACATTAAATTTTTGGCTAATGTTCCACAACGTATCACCTTTAACCACAGTGTAGGCAACTTTACTTTGTGCTTGTTTAACAGTCTCTTTCTTGACTGGTTTTTCTTGCTTAACGATCTGTTGTTTAACGATCTCTTTCTTGGCTGGTTTTTCTTGCTTAACGCTCTCTTTCTTGGTTTGTGCTTGCTTAGCGATCTCTTTCTTGCTTTGTTCTTGCTTGACGGCCTTAATCTGCTGCGCCACTCGCGGTGCCTGATTGTATAAATAATCTTGCTGGGATTGACTGGCGATCGGAATTAATATGGGGCGACCAATTTTTAGATCGGAACCGTCAAGATCATTGGCCTGCTTTAACACTTTTATCGTGGTCTTATTGTTACGAGCGATAGAAGCCAAGTTATCACCAGCCCGCACCGTATATAAGGACCCGCCGATGCGTTTATTTTGCTTTGTATTAGACAGCAGTAGCGTAAACTGTTCAGCCGTTTTAGTTGGTATCAATAATTTATGCGGGCCATCGGGAGGGGTGGTCCAGTTATTAAATGCGGGATTTAAGAACTGCATCTCAGCAATGGATAATTCTGCTAATTTTGCTGCATAGGTCAGATCAACTTGAGATTCAGTATCAACGTAAGTAAGTACTTGCTTGTTTTTTATTACAGGCAGTTTAACACCGTATTTCTCATGGTTACGTATAATGTCGACTAAAGCCAAAAACTTCGGCACGTAATCCTGCGTCTCTTGAGGTAACGATAAATTCCAATAATCTGCCGGTTTATTTTGTTGCTTATTGAGTTCTATCGCTTTCCCCACCCGTCCCTCGCCAGAGTTGTAGGCAGCAAGCGCATATAACCAGTCGTCACCCAAATATCCGTACAGTATTTCCATGTACGATAAAGCCGCGCCTGTTGATGCATATACATCTCGACGACCGTCATACCACCAGTCTTGCTTCAAACCAAACCGATCTCCCGTTACCGGCATAAACTGCCATAAACCGGAGGCACTACTGTGAGAAAAGGCGAAGGGGTCAAAAGCACTTTCAATAACTGGCAATAGAGCCAGATCCAGCGGGAGATCTCTTTCTTCCAGCTGCTCAATAATCAGGTATAAAAATGGCTCGGCACGTTTTGAGACGGTTGCCAAATAGTTTGGCTGTCTTAAGAATTTATCCCGTTGCCTGGCAATGCGGGCATTGTCCGGCACAGAAAACTCAACCCTGTCAGCGAGTTTTAACCACAGATTTGGATACTTCTTGGAATCGTCTACACGATGAATTAAAGTACTTTTTTTAGACTTTTTAGGAGAAGATGATGTCAAATCGCTGTTAGTTGAACAAGCAGCTACAAAAAGTAAAATAAAAAATGAGAGAAATAATTTCATCAAGATACCATCCACAGAAAAGAGCACAGAAAACGAGCTGTCCATTCTAGCTTAATTTGCCATAAACACCCGTGTAAATTAAAAATCATTTTTATAGTTGCGTAACGCATTGAAACAACTAACCCCTGCCTGCAACTCCAGTCCCAACTGCGCCTGAAGGCTATTAATAACCGTTTTTTGCTGGCAGCGCAAAAAGGGATTAATGGCCATTTCCAAACCGATTGTTGTTGGAATAGTGGGCAGCCCCTGTTGACGTTTCTTGCTTACCTGCTGTATATAATTTAATAAAAGCGTATTTTTAGGTTCAATATGATGAGCAAAAATCAGATTATTTTGTGTATATTCATGAGCACAATATACTTCTGTCTCCTTCGGTAACAAAGCCAGGCGAGACAATGATGAAAACATCTGTTCGTTAGTGCCTTCAAAGACACGCCCACATCCTCCGGAAAAAAGAGTATCGCCACAAAATAACAACTGTTCATTGTAGAATACAACATGATCCAAAGTATGGCCAGGCACTTCCATAACCTGCAGGGAAAAGCGACCATCAAAAAAACTTAAGGTATCAGCTTCGGTAATTAATTTACTGCGTTTGAACAATCTGTTTTGACTATATATGGCAATATTTTCATCTTGTGCGACTAACGCCTCCACACCGCCAATGTGGTCGGCATGATGGTGAGTCAACAGGATGGCATCGATAACTAATTGCTCATGTTCCAGTATTTCCAGAACCGGCGCTGCATCACCCGGATCGACAATGATGCAATGTTGGCTTTGACTATCTTTGATAAGCCAAATATAGTTGTCTTTAAATGCATGAATCGTTATTACATTAACCATAGCATAATCCCTACTTAATTTAATTTGGAGCGACTTGACGTATGAAATACGCAAAAACGTCTCGTATTTTACCCCCACATGGAGATTGGCAACAATTACCAAACGGGGAGGTATTGCTTCAACAAACGCAACAACGTATTGATGATTATCTGCCACGCTGTTTTGGTTATCATCTGTTAAAGTTAGGTTCGCTAAGTTGTCAAATTAACACTTCAAACTCAATGATTTATCATCAAATAAACTGTGCGGGCAGCGGCACACATCTTAACTTGCAGGCAGACATAAATCAGTTACCGCTACAGGACTCAACAATAGACTTGTGTATTCTGACCCATGAATTAGACTTTGCAAGTGATCCTCATCAGTTATTGCGAGAAATAGATCGTGTTCTAACCCTTGACGGCAAGTTAATCATCAGCGGCTACAACCCGATCAGCTTGTTCGGCTTACATACGCTATTACACCCTAAAAATCCCAAAAATGCCCGCCTCTTCCTCCCGACGCGGGTGATAGACTGGCTACATCTATTAGGTTTTGAAATTCAGCAGAAACAACACTTTGATTTTCTGTCGCGCAATTTAAACAGCACCTGCTCATTATTTATTGAAGATCTCGGACAACGCTATCTGCCTTGTTTCTGCAGTGTTTATTTTATTATAGCCAAAAAGACCAGCATCCCGATGACGCGTCTTAAATCCCCTTTCCAATTTAAAAGAAAACTCATTACCACACAAACAGCCGCGACAAGAGGTCATTGTTCAAAACTGAATAAATAGGTAATTTACGCCTCGTAACCGCTGTCCTCATCGCTGGGATTATTTTCTGCGGCCAGACGGGCAAGATCATCGCAACGTTCATTTTCAGGATGACCGGAATGACCTTTAACCCAATGCCAGGTGACTTGGTGTTTCTCCTGCGCTGCATCCAATGCTTTCCACAGATCTACATTTTTAACGGGGGCTTTGGCCGCTGTTTTCCAACCGCGTTTTTTCCAATTATGAATCCATTGCGTTATGCCCTGGCGCACATACTGGCTGTCGGTTGTTAAGTCTACAATGCATGGCTCGGTTAAGCTCTGCAGAGATTTTATACAGGCTAACATTTCCATACGATTGTTGGTGGTAAGGGCAAAACCTCCGGACAACTCTTTGCGGTGCTTATTATAAATCATCACAGCGCCGTAACCGCCAGGTCCTGGATTACCTAAACATGAACCGTCTGTATAAAGTTGGATTTTTTTCATTGCAATACCAAATTGATTAATTAAGTCAGTTATTATAGCGGCTCAATCTGAAGATGCAGATTGAGGCAGCTTGTATATGGGTGGTAAACTATACGGATAATATCCGCATTATTAAAACTATTAATTGAGATCCAGTATGAACGAAAATAAAATGATACGACAAGTCGTTCTAGACACTGAAACAACCGGGATGAATAAAGATGGCGTCATTTATGTAGGACATCGGATCATCGAAATTGGTTGTGTAGAGGTGATAAACCGGCGCTTAACCGGCCGTCATTTCCATGTTTATATCAAACCGGATCGTGAAGTTGACCCGGAGGCAATTACTGTCCATGGTATTACCGATGAATTTTTACAAGACAAACCCGTATTTAGTGAAATTGCCGATGAATTCATCGAATTTATAAAAGGGGCTGAATTAGTAATCCATAATGCCCCCTTCGACGTCGGTTTTATGGATCAGGAGTTTCGTTTTTTAAATAAAAAAACCCAACCGACAGCAGAAATTTCCACCATTACTGACACATTGGTGATGGCCAGAAAATTATATCCGGGAAAACGCGCCAGTCTTGATGCGTTATGCCGGGAACTGGGTATTGATAATAAACATCGCGTACTGCATGGCGCATTATTAGATGCGGAAATATTAGCTGACGTTTATCTGCTAATGACAGGAGGACAAGCGAAACTTAATCTCTCCAGTTCAGGACAAAATGAAACCAATACCGGAAGACGTGCGCGAAAAAATCAATCCCCCCTAACTATTATCAGAGCCAGCGAAGATGAACAGCAAGCACATGAAAAACGTTTGGATCTGATTGAAAAGTCAACCAACTGCCTATGGCGTCAGTAAAGCAAGCCAAAAAAACAGCACTATGACGATAAAATAAGCAGTTGAGATAATTAACTTAAAATATTAGTCTTTTTTTGTTTTTCTTTATTGACTCGGCAAAAGCAACTACGTATTATCTGCGCCTCAACAAAGCCACACTGAGTGTGCTGTTGTAATTTGCTGGAGTGGTAGTTCAGTTGGTTAGAATACCGGCCTGTCACGCCGGGGGTCGCGGGTTCAAGTCCCGTCCACTCCGCCAATACTGCTTTATAAGTATTATTGGTGACGAGATTCTAGCAAATTCAAATGTTGAAAATCGGTTTATTACATCGATTGCTGAAGTTAAGACTTCAACTAAATTTTATTTTAATAAAAAGTAATAACTGATGATTATCACGTGGAGTGGTAGTTCAGTTGGTTAGAATACCGGCCTGTCACGCCGGGGGTCGCGGGTTCAAGTCCCGTCCACTCCGCCAACTTCATACTTAGGTATGAGTAATAATTATCAAAAGCTTAAAACTGTAATACTCACGTTGAGTGGTAGTTCAGTTGGTTAGGCTTCTTGCTTAACATAGTCGGCCTGTCACGCCGGATTCGAGTTTAAATTCGAATGAAGTTTTTTTAAACGGTGATTGTAAAACTGTAATACTCACGTGGAGTGGTAGTTCAGTTGGTTAGGCTTCTTGCTTAACATAGTCGGCCTGTCACGCCGGGATTTGAGTTTAAACTCGAATGAAGTTTTTAAACAGTGATTGTAAAACTGTAATACTCACGTGGAGTGGTAGTTCAGTTGGTTAGAATACCGG
>JBATHQ010000072.1:0-8627 GCA_049667005.1 Psychromonas sp. | reverse complement strand
TAGGGGAGGGGATTGGCTGTTTATCCCGATCACAAGGCAGTGCGACGCTCAGCGCTTCTATTTTAACGATCTGCTTGAACTGCTTATTAATCAATTGCCTTGGTATAAAACCTGTAAAATTCTCAGTAAACCAACTGGCTAATGAATCGGCATCGCTTTGGTAAGGGAAGTGGTTATTGGTTTGCGTTAACTTGCTATTAAGCTTTTTGGCTTGCTCGAACCATAAGTATAAACAGCCTGTATTGTTAAATTCATAGCTGGTTTGCTGCCAAAATAGATGGAGGATCTGCATGTATCTATATTACCCTTGTTTTTGTTCTTAGTATTTTCGCGTGTATAACGTCTTAATTTATATGTGATAGACAGTGAAATACCCATTTTTAATAAACGCTACGCCGTCACTATCTGATATTACCTCTAAATAGTTGCCGAGCACTAACGTAGCAGGAAATTCTTCAAAAATATTTAGAGATTGCTTCGATTGAGTATAAATATCAAACAAGTTTTGGCTGGTGGATCATACATCAACAAACAGCCCCAACCTACAATGCATATAAAATAGAAGTGTATAATTCATAGACTGGTACATAAACGATAGATGTGAATATTAAAATACCTATTCTGTAAGGTTTACGCAGGTGATAAATTTGCAGGGATTAGACGAGATGAATGAGGGTGGGCGAAACACAGGGAAAGCCAAACCAGAATTAACTACATAAGCAGATAGAAAAAAGCCCTTTTATTTACGTATAAAAGGGCTTTGATAAATCTCAATAATAAAAATTAAGATTAATCTTTACGGCTGGTTACTTCTAACAGATGGTAACCGAATTGCGTTTTAACAGGACCTTGGACAACGCCAACAGGTGCGCTAAATACCACTTTATCAAATTCTGGCACCATCATACCTGGTCCGAATTCACCTAATGCACCGCCTTTTGCGCCAGATGGACAGCTAGAATGTTTTTTAGCAAGATCTGCAAAATCACTTCCTGCTTCAATTTGTTTCTTAAGATCCAGGCAGCTTGCTTCTGAACTTACTAAAATATGACGAGCACTTGCTAAAGCCATTTTGTTTTCCTTTTATGTAATATAATGGGCTACGATAAATTATTTTAAGCAATCAAGCAAATCGTTATTAATTTGATTTGAATATTTTTTTCACTGCTACTTGTAAAACGAAATAGATGCCATATTATGTCTCTGGGTTTTTTATTTATTCTGAGGTTATTATGAAACGTATCGTGTTATTTTTACTAACAAACTTAGCCGTTATGCTGGTATTAGGCATTGTATTAAGTTTGGTTTATAAGTTTACCGGATTAGACTCCAGTAGTATGGGGGGGTTATTACTCCTTGCTGCGGTATTTGGTTTCGGTGGTTCTTTTATATCATTAGCGATGTCCAAGTGGATGGCCAAGCGCAGTACAGGGGCAGTGGTTATCACCCAACCAGCCAATGAAACTGAACGCTGGCTGGTTGATACGGTATCAGCGCAAGCCAAAAAGGCTGGTATTAAATGTCCTGAAGTGGCCATTTACAATGCACCTGATATAAACGCTTTTGCTACGGGGATGAATAAAAATAAGGCATTAGTTGCAGTGAGCTCTGGTTTATTGCAGGCCATGACCCGCGATGAAGCAGAAGCGGTACTGGCACATGAAGTGAGTCATGTTGCTAATGGTGATATGGTGACACTGACCTTACTGCAGGGTGTGGTGAATACCTTTGTTATCTTTATTGCCCGTGTTTTAGGCGGCATTATTGACAATGCGATGCGTAGTAGTGATTCGGAATCAGAAGGGCGCGGATTCTCCTATTATATTATCGTGTTTGTGTTAGAGATGGTTTTTGGTGTGCTCGCAAGTATGATTGTAATGTACTACTCTCGCCAACGTGAATTTAGAGCGGATGCTGGAGCTGCTAATTTAGCGGGTAAAAATAAGATGATTGCCGCGTTACAGCGCTTACAAAAAGGAGCCGAGCCGCATTTAGAGGGCAGTATGATGGCATTTGGTATCTCAGGAAAACGCAGTGGTGGTTTATTTATGTCGCATCCACCATTAGAAAAGCGTATTGAAGCACTTCAGCAAGCCTCGTAACAATTTATTCTCTCTTTTTAAAAGAAAAAGCAGCTGTTTATTAACAAATCGCTGCTTTTTTTCTGTATCTATCTATATTTTCTGCCACAATTTTATGTAACTAATTGCAAAAATTGCTGTCTACCCTACGCAAAGTAAAAAGCTACCCGGATTAAAGTGTTATCGGCAATTTTTGCTTATAGAATAGGCAAATAGCGCCTTTATATAACACCAGATTACAGATTTATTTTTTTTTAAGATATGATAGTTGCACGAATATAAGGAGTAAGAAGAGTATGTTAATAAATAATCAAGGAGTGACGCTGAAAAGTACCAATACCGCATCCTTTTTTAACCTGCCATTAACAGATGTTTTCGCATTAAACACTTGCGTTGAACGGCCATTTACCCAAGTAAAAAAATCCTTATGATGAAAATTTTTAAAACTGTTTGTTTATTGTTATCGCTTGTTGTGCACAGCAACCTTTACGCAGAAGTAAAATTCGTGATTGATGGTGTAAATAATAATAAGGTTGAAAGCAATATTGAGGTCTTTCTAAAGGCAATGTCACAACCAAAAGATGCCAATAATCAAAGTTATTTAAATCAGGTCACCAGTTCAACTAATCAGGCTGTTACCGCTTTAGGGTACTACCAGATGCAGGTGGAAATTGAGGTGGCAGGTAAAGTGGGTAAGCAAACGGTTACCTTAAAAGTTAAACTCGGGGAGCCTACCCGCATTAGCGAGATGAATTTGCAACTGATTGGTGAAGGTAAAGATGATCCTGATTTTATCAAAATAGTTAAAAATTTCCCGCTCAAAGTCAACAGTATATTAAACCATGGTCGCTATGAAGACGGTAAAAGCCGGTTAAAAAAACTGGCTCAACGTAAAGGTTATTTTGACTCTAAATTTGACAAAGCCACAATAGAAGTAACCTCAGAAAATAACACCGCGATCGCTAATATCTGGTTTAATACGGGTATGCGCCATCAATTTGGTGAGATGCAGATTCCCGATGATCTGCCTGCTGCAAAATTTATCGATGCACTAAAGAAATTTAAAACCGGTGATCCCTACGATGCCCGCATCTTAAGCAAATTCAATGCAGAAGCAAATGAGACCGGTTATTTTAAAAACATTGCGATTGTCCCTGAAATACAAAATAAACAAGGGTTGCTGATACCGCTCGTGGTGGTTGCTAAAATGCGCCCTACAGACTCCTTTAGTGCCGGTCTAGGTGTTAGTACAGATGAAGGGGTACGCGGCAAGTTCGGTTGGTCAAGACCCTGGGTAAATAAATATGGTCATAGCCTAGAAGCTGATGTGGTCGCGTCTCTGGACGAGCAGGAAGTTTCATTGACCTACAATATTCCTATTGATGAACCGCTTTATCACTACTACTCAGTGCAAGGCGGTTATAAAGTGGTGGACAGTAATGATACCGATACAACCCAGTATTTATTCACTGTTGGTCGTCATAAACGCCTCGAGGACGGTTGGTTACGTAATATTTTTATCAGCTACGATAATGAGTCTGGTACCCAGGGCCAGGAAGATTTCTCAGCACAACTCATTATGCCCGGCATCAGTTTCAGTCGAAGCAGATCTCAAGGCGGGATGAATCCAACATCGGGTGAGGCGCTGCAGTTTTCAGTAAAAGTTGCCAATGAAATCTGGTTGGCGAGTTCGGATTTGATCAACGTTTATGGCAAAGCCAAATTTTTGCGCACTTATGACAAACACCAGTTTCTCAGTACCACTGAATTAGGTGCGACCTTTGCCTCATCGATTGATGATATACCATCTTCGATACGTTATTTTACCGGCGGTGACCAAAGTATTCGCGGTTACAGTTATGAAAGTATTGCCCCGGAAGATGAAGATGGTTATTTAATTGGCGGACGATATCTTGGCGTGCAGAGTATTGAATATCGTTATCCAGTAGCCCAGAATTGGAAACTTGCGACCTTTATTGATGCGGGTACCGCGACCAATGATTTTTCTGACCCGATCTCCGTCGGTTCGGGTATTGGTGCGGTCTGGTCATCGCCGATAGGACCGATTAGATTTTATCTGGCAACACCCGTGAATAATTCCGATACAACCATTGATCAATGGAAGATACATTTTATGATTGGACCTGAAATATGAGTATAAGTGAGATAGCAGGGCAGATCTGCAGAAAAGTTATTTTTGGGTTTTTGTTATTCATTATTGTGACTGTGCTGAGTGTCACGGGTATTTTATTTACAAATCCTGGTACTGAGCTTGCCATTAAACTGGCTAAACAGATTGAGCCACGGCTTGCCATTACTCTGGATTCAGGCAGTTTATTTTTGCAGCCTCAATATTCAGATGTCAGTTGGAAATCTGATCTATTTTCGATCTCGTTTTCTAAACTTGCCTATGAATTTGACTGGTCATGTGCTTTTACAAAAATTTGTGTGAAAGCGCTGCATGCCGATGATATGGCGATCAACTTGGATTTAAAGGCGAAAAAAGACAGTGAACCGAAAGAAGTTTCCGGCGAGCCTTTTACCTCCCTGCAACTGCCAATCACAATAGATATTCAATCGCTGATACTCAACAATGGTTCTTTTACCATGCCCGGGGTTGTATCCGTTACCACTGAACGCTGGGAAATTCAGGCGCAGGGTTTTAAAGATGATATTACCATTACCAACTCGAAAACAGATGGCTTGCGGGTAATACTGCCAAATAGAAAAGAGCAACCTGCAACGACTCAAAAAACCACAAATTTTATTACCGCAAACAGTTTGCCTGCATTTATTAACGAACAAAACTTATTTGCCATATCAACATTTTTTAATTTAGATGTTAACGCCTTAGAAGTGGTAGATTTTAAATTAACGGATCAGGATCAAACCCCCATCTTCACGCTAAATTCAGCCCAGACAAAATTAAAATTTTTCTATGATAAATTAAACATTGAAAAGTTGCATGTCGATCTGCCGGATGCGGATCTTGAATTGATCGGTGAAGCTGAACTTTCAAAAAATTATCCGCTTAATGTGCAATTGACCGGAAAGTTAAAAAATTCAAAATATTTACAGCCGGCATCTTTACTTAACGGGCAAAAATTTATTTTTAAAAGCAGCGGCAACTTTTCTGATTTAAAAAGCGAATTGCAACTTAGCAATAAAATTGACGCGAAGATAAAATTAGGCGTTAATTTATTTGCAGATAATATGCCTTATTATTTTTCTGCCGACTGGAAAAAATTGCGCTGGCCTTTGAGTGGTGATGCAAAGATGAGCTATCTGTTACCGCAAGGACGCTTAAGCAGTAACGGTAAACTGAATAATTACCAACTCAAGTTGCAGGGTGATTATCAAATAACCTCTGTACCCAAGGGGAAAATCGATTTAAATGCGAAAGGTGACTTGCAAAAGTTATCCTTAGACAAATTAAAAATAGATACGCTTGATGGTTTACTGCAATTAAAAGGGCTCTTGAACTGGAAAAAAAATATTTCATGGCAAGGTGAACTCGCAATTGATGGCATTGATTTAAAACAATTGGAAACAGCGTACACAGGACGCTTTAACGGCAAATTAAAACAGAATGTAGAAATAAAATTAAATAATAACAAACCCTTAAACTGGCAGGTTTCAATTCCTGAAATGGCCATTGATGGTCAATTTTTAGATCGACCATTTGCCATTAATGGTGATATTAAAGGCAATGATAAAGACGGATTAACCTTAAATAATGTTTATCTGCATAATGCAGATAACTCGATCAAAGTGAACGGCAAACTGCAAAAGGAAAATGATTTAACGCTGGATCTTGATATTAAAGATTTAAGTCATGCACTGATCGGTAGCACGGGTAAAATCAATGGTCAGTTAAAAGTAAAAGGACCGATGGATGCGATTGATGTCAGTTCCGAATTACAGGCAGATTCTCTGAGTTACGAGCAGTACAAGTTAAAATCATTATCACTTAACGGACAACTCCTTATAGCCAAGCAGCCGAAAGCAAAAGTTGTCTTAAATGCGAAAAAAGTCCGAGTGACTGATCAACTGTTTGACAGTATTGATGTAAACATAAAAAATATTGGCCGAACTTCGAAAGGCGAAGAGCATCAAATAGATGCAAAAGTTGTTAGCAAACAGGTTTCGGGGGATTTGGAAGTTAGATTAAAACAGGTCGGCGAAAAATGGTTAACATCGGTCAATGCCGCTGTTTTAAATCTTTATCAACAAAAGTTAACCTTAAACACTCCCTTTGATATCAATAAAAAAGGGGAAAATATCCAAGTTGCTGCGCATTGCTGGACATCATCAAGCAAGGTTATAAAAAAGAGCGGCACGTTATGCCTGAAAGAATTAAATATGGGTAAAATTAATACTCTTATATTTAATATCGACTCTTACCTGCTTGCCAGTTTTGATCCCATGCTGCCCGACGATATTAAATTTACCGGCGCGGTTTCGGCTGATGCGAATATCAAATGGGGCGGAACAACTAAACCCGTTGCTGATATCAAAATATATTCTACAAACACCAAAGTAAAACTGAATCTGCCTGACAGAAATCAAGGTATTGTAGAATATCCCGTTGATCAATTTGCTATTAATCTCAATGCTAATCAGCAGGAAACCCTTTTTTCCGTCGATATTTTGTCCAAAAAATTATTAAATGTGAAAGTAAAAGGGCAACTATATCCGTATATTAAAACGCCGAGCATCAGCTCAACTGTCGACATTGTTGCACCCGATTTTGAATTATTCAGTGCGCTGGTACCCGAGCTGGAAAAATTTTCCGGCAGGTTAAACTCGCAATTGAGAATAGAGGGCGATCTTAAAAATCCGAACGTTAATGGACAGATCACCATAGCGGATACGCAGATTCGCGCAGCCAATGTGCCAATGCAGATAAATGATCTAAATACGGTTGTTACAATCAATAATCAAACAGCCACCTTAAAGGGTTCTTTTGATACGGATGAAGCGAACCCATCTGCGAGCGGTAAGACTAAAACCACTAATCTGTTTGATAAAACACTTGGCCTGGTTGATAGCTCCGTGAAGTTTGTGACCTCGCCACTGCAAAAAATTCAAAAAAAGGATATAGACAGTGGTAAAGCATTCTTTACCGGTGAATTTGATTGGCAGGATAAGTTTACAGGAGTCATCAATCTAGAAGCCAATAAATTGGTTATCAATGATTATTCTAAAATCTATCTGCTAATGAGTCCGAAGTTGGAGTTAACGATTGGTGAGACGATTAATTTGACCGGCGATCTTTTTGTTAATCAGGGAAAAATTGTTGTCAAGGAGTTACCAGAGGGCTCTGTCTCTAACTCTAAAGATGTGGTCGTTATCGATCGGGAAGTCAAATCAAAGGCAAGCGATTTGCCGATGACAATGCGAGTAAAAGTTGACCTTGGACGAAAATTAGAAATTGAAGCGGTTGGTTTAGATACCACCGTGATAGGTAACTTATTAGTAAGAAAAAGAATCGGTAGAGACCTGACCATACATGGAGACCTGACGTTTGAAGACGGTAGCTATCGTGCATTCGGTCAACAATTAGTCTTACAGAATAGCCGGATAGTCTTTCAGGGGGTACCAGAGTCACCTTATATTTCCATTGAGGCAGTACGCGATCCCGATAACATCGAAGATGATGTTACCGCAGGTGTTCGTGTCAAGGGGACGCCGGATCAACTCGAATTTGTTGTCTTTTCAGACCCGAGTATGTCTCAGCAGGATGCGCTTTCCTACCTTACCCGGGGAAAATCAATTGCCAGCTCCACGAGTAGTACAGAGGATGACAATCAACTAACGGGAATGCTGATTGATTTTGGTGCAGGCCAAACAGAAGATTTCATGGGCAATATTGGTGATAAAGTCGGGATAACTAACTTTACGCTTACTTCAAGCGGTAGCGGTGACACCCAGTCCGTGGGGGTGAGTGGCTACATTGCGCCAAATTTAGAGTTAAGTTATGGCGTTGGCGTATTTGACACTTTTACCGTTTTATCGATTCGTTATGAATTGTTCGAGCGCTTTTACATTGAAGTTTCCAATGGTGTCGAACAAGCAATTGACGCTTATTATGAATGGGATAGAGAATAGCCAATATTATTGAAAATAAAAACTGATTTATAAAAAGAGGGGGCTTGTTAAAACCTTCATTTTTAATAATAGAAATACCATCTATTCACCACAGAGAGCAGAGTCTCTGTGGTGAATATTTAAAGCAATATTCCAAATACCGTCATCTCCAAAGCCCCACAAGCCGTCATCTGCAAAATGCCGCATGTTAACATCCGCAAAATTTCGCAACCTGTCATTCTCAAAGTGCCACAATCCGTCATCCTCAAAGTGTTCAGTTGAGGATCTGTTCAAGGCAGCCTAGTATCCAAAGTACAGCTTATCTGTGTCAGTGTGTGAATACATATAATGAGATTCCCGACAAAACAACTCGGGAATGACAGGACGAGAAAACGTCAACCACAAGATTCTACATGCCGTCAATCGTAAAGCAGCACATGCTATCATCTGCAAAGT
>JBATHQ010000071.1:0-3214 GCA_049667005.1 Psychromonas sp. | reverse complement strand
AAGCACCAGCTTGGAATGCACATCCCTGTGCATGCCAAGCTTAGTGGAAACGTCGTGTTTCCACTTGCTAAAGTGTTTGTGCATCACAAGAAAAATGGGAGGGGAATATTGTAGCCGCATTGTTTTGCGAAGTACTCAATGAAAGACTATCGGGTATTATTCTGGAAAACTTAAGTACGAGTACTTAGTCGTCAGCCGATAGTCGATAGCAGTTAATTGTTAGTTGGCAGCCATTTTGCGGAGCTGATAGATGAGATCTAATGCTTTTTTGGGTGTTAACTCATCGGGATTGATGCTCTCCAACAAAGATAATGCCTGATTAGTCTGCGCTGGTTCAAAAGCTAAGCTTGTCTGCAGGGGTTGTTGCGGCATAGCCGTTTTCGACTGCGAGCCTAACTCTAACTGCTGCAATTTGCGTTTGGCATTTTCTACCACCTCTTTTGGCACACCCGCCAATGCAGCAACCTGCAAACCGTAACTTTTATTGGCTGCGCCCTCTTGTACTGCATGTAAAAAGGCGATGCCGTCACCATGTTCAACGGCGTCTAAGTGAACATTGACTAGCTCAGGTATGCTTTCAGGCAGGCTGGTTAACTCAAAATAATGGGTGGCAAACAGCGTGTAGGCCTGAATTTTTTTGGCGAGTTGTTCGGCACATGCCCAGGCCAGTGATAAACCGTCAAAGGTACTTGTTCCCCGGCCTATTTCATCCATCAACACCAGACTGTTTTTAGTGGCATTGTGCAGAATATTTGCCGTTTCTGTCATCTCCACCATAAAGGTTGAACGTCCGCTGGCCAGATCATCCGATGCGCCAATACGGGTGAAGATTCGATCCACCGGGCCTATTTTTGCGCTTTGAGCTGGAATAAAACTGCCGATATGCGCCATTAATACGATCAGGGCAACCTGACGCATATAGGTCGATTTACCGCCCATATTCGGGCCGGTAATAATCAGCATACGACGTTGCTCATGAAGAGAGATAGGGTTGGCAATAAAGGGCGTTTTGCTGACCTGTTCAACCACCGGATGACGGCCTTCCTGGATCTCGATACCATTTTCAGCTTGTAAGGTGGGGCACACATAGTTCAGCGTAACAGCACGTTCTGCGAGATTATTAAGCACGTCTAATTCAGCCAATGCCTGCGCCGTATACTGCAGGTTTTGCAGATGTGGTAATAATTGATCGATTAACTGCTCATACAATCTTTTCTCTAAAGCCAGTGCTTTGCCCTGACTGGATAAAACCTTATCTTCATGTTCCTTAAGCTCGGCAATAGTATAACGTTCTGTATTTTTAAGTGTTTGTCTGCGCAGATAATGGGCTGGCACAATATCGGACTGAGAACGACTGGTCTCGATGTAGTAACCGTGCACGCGATTATAACCGACTTTTAAGGTGCTGATGCCGGTCGCTTTGCGTTCGCGAATTTCAAGTTGCTCAAGAAAATCGGTGGCCCCTTTGGCGAGGTTGCGCCACTCATCCAGCTCTTCATTATAACCTTCAGCAATAACACCACCATCACGGATAATAACCGGTGGATTATCTATTACGGCCTTTTCCAGCAGGGTCAATAGTTCTGGGTATGAGCCCATCTCTTTGCTCAGTTTAGCGACTAATGCCTGCGGCATCTCCGCGACCAGATGCTGTAGCTCCGGTAATAATGAGAAAGCAGTGCGCAGACGGGTTAAATCACGCGGGCGTGCAGAGCGCAGTGCTAAACGGGCAATGACGCGTTCAACATCGCCAATCTGTTTTAAGGGCTCCGCCAATGCCGCGCAAAGATCTTGATCAATTAATGTCCGGATCATCGTCTGCCGATAAGTCAGCACATTAAAATTACGGATAGGTTGGTGGATCCAGCGTTTTAACAGGCGGCTGCCCATTGGCGTAACGGTGTAGTCGAGCACCTCTGCCAGCGTGTTGTCTGTTCCGCCGGAAAGATTTTGGGTGAGCTCTAAATTTTTGCGTGTTGCCGCATCTAAAATTACGCTATCAATACTCTGCTCTAACTTAATCGATTGAATATGCGGTAAACTGGTACGCTGCGTATCTTTAATATATTGCAGTAGCGCACCCGCCGCGCAAAGTGCAACCTCTGCTTTTTCTACTCCAAAACCAATTAAATCTTTAGTGGAAAACTGCTGATTTAATATTTTTTTGCTGGTGCCCAGCTCAAACTCCCATTCCGGACGGCGACGGATGGTTTGCAGGTGCTCAATTAAATCAATATGTTCGAAGTTTTCCGGATATAAAAGCTCGGCAGGATTAAGACGTTGTAGTTCTGCCTGCAGAGTTTCACTGTGCTGGAATTGATTAATGATAAAACGGCCACTGCCAATATCTAATGAGGCAATGCCGAAGGTATTTTGTAACTGGTAGACAGCGCACAATAAATTATCCTGACGGTCATTCAGTAAAGCTTCATCGGTCACCGTACCCGGAGTGATAATACGCACTAATTTTCTTTCAACAGGCCCTTTAGAGGTAGCTGGATCACCAATTTGCTCACAAATTGCAATGGATTCACCCATTTTAATCAGTTTTGCCAAATAGCCTTCTACACTATGATATGGGACGCCCGCCATGGGAATGGCATTACCACCGGTCTTGCCACGCTGTGTTAAAGAGATACCCAGTAGTTGTGATGCCTTGCGCGCATCATCAAAAAACAGTTCGTAAAAATCACCCATTCGATAGAAAAGCAGGGTGTCGGGAACTTCGCTTTTGATGGTTAAGAATTGCTGCATCATGGGCGTATGTTGTTGTAGTTGCTGCGCGCTTAGAGTCATAATAAATACACTTAATAGATGATAACTTTGCTATTATAAGAACACTTGAATTTGTATTTCCAATTGTATTGGATACCCATTGGAGAAAACTTATGTTCACTGAAAAAACCGTTCAAGAATTAGCCCAGGTCTTAGGTGATAAACTCAAAGAAGCCGGGCTAGTTGCAGCAACTGCTGAATCCTGTACTGGCGGTGGAGTAGCATACGCTATTACTGAGATTTCTGGAAGTTCACAGTGGTTTGATCGTGGCTTTGTAACCTATAGCAATGAAGCGAAAATACAAATGTTAGGCGTTGAGCCGTTAATCATTAAAGCCTTTGGCGCGGTTTCTGAGCAGGTGGTGGAAGAGATGGCGATTGGCGCGGTAACCCATTCTGATGCCGATATTGCGGTTGCCATTAGTGGTATTGCCGGCCC
>JBATHQ010000070.1:0-6123 GCA_049667005.1 Psychromonas sp. | reverse complement strand
GTCGGCGCTGCTGTAACGAATGTAATGAGCGTTTTACCACCTATGAAGTTGCAGAGCTGCTGATGCCGCGGATAATTAAATCCGATGGCCGTCGCGAACCCTTTAATGAGGAAAAGCTGCTGGTGGGAATAAATCGCGCCTTAGAAAAAAGACCGGTCAGCATTGAAGCAATAGATGCGGCGGTTAACAAACTTAAATCTACCTTACGCGCCACGGGTGAACGCGAAGTAACCTCAAAAATGGTCGGCGAACTGGTGATGGAACTGCTTAAAAGCTTAGATAAAATTGCCTATGTCCGCTTTGCGTCGGTTTACCGCTCCTTTAAAGATGTGAAAGAGTTTGGTGAAGAGATTGCCAAGCTCGAAGACTGATTACTGAACTGGCATTTTAAAAGTGGAATATAAATGAACACTGCTCTCTTTTCTGAACTCGATACGCATTATATGGCACGCGCGATCACGCTGGCTAAAAAAGGGCGCTTTACCACCTCACCCAACCCCAATGTTGGTTGTGTGATCGTTGTCGATGGGGTAATTGTTGGTGAAGGTTTTCATCAACAAGCCGGTTTAGGCCACGCTGAAGTAAATGCCCTGGCGATCGCCAAAGAGAAAGCTGAAAATGCAACTTGTTATGTGACCTTAGAGCCATGCTCCCACTTCGGACGCACGCCACCTTGTGCGATGGCCTTAGTTAAAGCGGGCGTAAAGCGCGTGGTCGTTGCCATGGTTGATCCTAACCCGAAAGTGGCGGGGCGCGGCATCAGAATATTGCAAGAGGCGGGCATCCAAGTGGACGTTGGTCTGCTGGAAAAAGAAGCGAACGGCTTAAACTTGGGTTTTATCAAACGTATGCAGGTTAAACAGCCACGCGTAACGGTAAAATTAGCCAGCAGTTTAGACGGTAAAACCGCGTTAAAAAATGGTCAAAGCCAATGGATCACAGGGGCAGATGCGCGGTGTGATGTGCAATACTTCCGTGCTCAACACAGCGCAGTATTAACCGGAAGCGGCACCGTTATCGCGGATGATCCCAGCCTGAATGTACGCTATCAGGAACTCAAAAATCATCCTGATTTTGATGTTACCCTGCAGGCATCTGAAATACGCCAGCCGATACGTATTATTTTAGATTCGCACAATAAACTTACCCTGCAGGAAAAATTGTTTTCACTTGCAGGAAAAGTGTTACTGGTTTCATTGGCTCCGCGCCATGATTTGGAGGAACTTCAAGATACAACTGTTGCGCAGGTTGAACAGCTTATCTGCGCCGATGATGGTCAGGGTCGAATTAACCTTAATGATTTGCTAACACAATTAAATGACCATGAGATAAATGATCTTTGGGTCGAAGCTGGCGCTACATTGGCAGGCGAATTTTTTAATCAGCAGCTGGTGGATCAATTTATCCTCTATCAAGCCGCAAAATTAATGGGTGATCAGGCAAGAAACTTAGTAAACTTACCTGATTATTCAAATATGGACGATGTTGTGCAACTAACTCTGCAAGATGTGGCGTTAATTGGCAATGATATGCGCATTATAAGTAACCGGGAATAATATGTTTACAGGAATCATAGCGGCAGTGGGTAAAATCACTGCGATCCAGCACAATCCAAAAGATATCACCATCACTGTCGATGCCGGCACACTTGATTTAAGTGATGTAAAACTGGGTGATAGCATCGCCAATAACGGCGTTTGTCTGACCGTGACTAAGTTAACTAAAAATGGATTTGCAGCGGATCTTTCGCATGAGACATTAAAACGCAGCGGTTTTGCGCAAATTAAAACTGGTTTTGCGGTAAATTTAGAAAAAGCGATGCAGATGAATGATCGTTTTGGTGGCCATATTGTCAGTGGGCATGTGGATGGTGTTGGTGAAGTGACCTCTGTTACCCGGTTGGGTAATGCTGTTGAATACTGGATCAAAGCGCCCGATGAGTTGGCTAAATATATCGCGGAAAAAGGGTCGATCACGGTTGATGGAATAAGTTTAACCACTAATGAGATCAACGGTGCCGCTTTTAAACTGACCATTATCCCCCACACCATTGCGCAGACGACCATGGTGAATTATAAAGTCGGTACGCAGGTCAATTTAGAAGTGGATCTGATCGCGCGTTATTTAGAGCGTTTAATGCTCGGTGATAAAGCATCGGAAAGTAACAATAGTAATAATGCAACCATGGAACTGCTCGCTCGAAGTGGTTTTTTAGGCTGAGCCATAAAGAATAATAGGAAAAATAATGAAATTAAATACTACCGCTGAAATTATCGAAGATATTCGTTTGGGTAAAATGGTTATTTTGATGGATGATGAAGATCGTGAAAATGAAGGCGATCTGATTATGGCTGCCGATATGGTCACTCCCGAAGCAATCAATTTTATGGCTACCAATGGTCGCGGTCTGGTCTGTTTAACATTAACCGCTGAGCGCTGTGCACAACTTAAACTGCCGCTAATGGTCGATGCTAATACCGCAGCATTCTCTACTAACTTCACGGTTTCAATTGAAGCGGCTCGCGGTGTGACAACCGGTATTTCCGCGAAAGATCGCGCTGTCACCGTGCTCGCTGCCGTTGCTAAAGATGCGCAACCTGCCGACATCGTTATGCCGGGACATATCTTTCCGCTTAAAGCGCAAGCCGGTGGTGTGTTAACGCGTGCCGGTCATACTGAGGCTGGATGCGATTTAGCACGTTTAGCAGGTCACGAGCCCGCAGGTGTGATCGTGGAAATATTAAATGAAGACGGCTCTATGGCGCGTCGCCCTGATCTTGAGATTTTTGCAGAAAAACATGGTTTAAAATTAGGTACCGTGGCTGATTTAATTGAATACCGTAATAATAATGAAACAACGATTGAGCGCGTTAGCAGTTGTAAATTACCCACGGAATTTGGTGAATTTGATTTGATTGCTTATCAGGATACTATTGATAAACAAGTACATTTTGCCTTAGTAAAAGGTGAAATTAAAGATGGGCAAACCACCAATGTGCGCGTGCATCTACAAAATACATTCAGTGATAACTTCTTTTCAGATCGTTTAGCTGAGCGCACCTGGCCACTTAATAATGCACTGCAACGCTTACAGAAAGATGGTGGTGTATTGGTTATGTTAGGCCATCAGGAAACACCGGAATCTTTAATTGAACAGATTAATAAAATAGCCAATGAAGATAGTGGTGAGCGGGCAACCAGTAAAGCTAAGGGAGTCAGTCGCCGTGTCGGTATTGGTTCGCAAATCCTGCGTGATTTAGGGATAGGAAAAATGGCCTTGCTAAGCTCTGAGAAAAAATATCATTCATTATCAGGATTTGGTTTAGAAGTGGTCGATTACATCACTGAATAAATATTTTCAGGAACTGTATTGCAGTTTGTAATACAGTTAACAAATAATAAAAATGTGTTAGAATCCACAAAATTTTGCAATAAGGGTAGGAAATGAAAATTATTGAAGGTGGCTTAGCCGCACCACAAGCGCAAATCGCAATCGTTATCTCTCGTTTTAACAGCTTTATTAACGAGCAGTTATTAGCCGGGGCAATTGATACCCTTAAGCGAACTGGCCAAGTTGCTGACGATAATATTACCGTCGTACGTGTGCCTGGCGCCGTTGAACTGCCATTAGCCACTAAACGTGTTGCCGCTTCGAAAAAATTCGATGCGATCATTGCCTTAGGTACGGTGATTCGTGGTGGAACGCCGCACTTTGAATTTGTTGCTAATGAATGTAACAAAGGCCTTGCGCAAGTCTCTTTAGAGTTTGATGTGCCGGTTGCCTTTGGCGTATTAACCACCGATTCAATTGAACAAGCGATCGAACGTGCCGGTACTAAAATGGGTAATAAAGGTAGTGAAGCTGCTTTAAGTGCATTAGAGATGGTCAATGTAATGGCGGAACTCGGCTAATGAAAATGAAACCAGCTGAACGTAGACGCGCTCGCCAATTTGCGGTACAGGCAATTTATCAATGGCAGATTACCAAGCTAGGTGTTGGTCAAATTATTGAGCAGTTTAGTGTTGATCAAGATTTATCTAAAACAGACGTACCCTATTTTAAAGAGTTATTAACCGGTGTTGTTCACCGTGTCGATTCTTTAGATGAAAAATTATCTCCTTATCTGTCACGTAAAATCGAAGATGTGGATATGGTAGATAAAGCGGTATTACGTTTAGCCATGTATGAGTTAACCTACCGTACAGACGTACCACATAAAGTCGTCTTAAATGAAGCGATTGAATTAGCAAAAGATTTTGCTACTGACGAAAGTTACAAGTTCGTTAATGGTGTATTAGATAAAGCACTACGCAGTTTAAAACTGCGTGAAGAAGTGCAGGAAAAATAATACTCTTATTGATCTTTGGGACGCGACCTTTCGAGTTCAAACCTTAGTTTAAAATATAAAAATCCAGTCGCTTCGGCACTGGATTTTTTGTCTTGAAAATAAAATATAAAATAGGATGGAAAATGAGCAAGAGTTTACTCACCAATTTAGTATCTGCGATCATTTTAGGAATAGGGTTATTGTTAGGTGAAACACAGATTGCAGTAATTTTGACCATGGTTGGTTTATTTGCACTATCCGGCGCATTAACTAACTGGTTAGCGGTTTTCATGTTATTTGAAAAAGTACCTTTTTTGTATGGTTCAGGTGTTGTTCCTGCTCATTTTGAGGAATTCAAAAAAAGTATTCATAGACTAATGATGGATGAGTTTTTTACCTTAGAAAATGTAGACCGTTTTTTAAGTGCCGGTTCGTTTTCTGCTGCGAGTATCGACCTTGCCCCGGTGATTGAAAAAGTTGATTTAGACCCGACTTATGACGGTTTAGTGGATGTTATTATGGCTTCCTCATTTGGCGGTATGTTGGCCATGTTCGGTGGTAAAGAGGCATTAATACCGCTGCGTGAACCCTTTATTAAACACATGAAAAAATCCATTATTGAGATAAGTCAGGATGAGA
Organism: Psychromonas sp.; assembly: GCA_049667005.1. GTDB lineage: Bacteria > Pseudomonadota > Gammaproteobacteria > Enterobacterales > Psychromonadaceae > Psychromonas. Next base: position 1,156 of record JBATHQ010000070.1, on the reverse strand, counting down.
AGTTTATCGCCTTGTTGAAAGACGAAGTTGAGCAACCGGAAACCATGCATGATATTTTAGATAAAGTAGAGCAGATTATTGAGCAGCGTTTAAATGAGTTAACCCCGACCATTGTCAAAGAGATTATCCAAACTATGATCAAACGCCATTTAGGCTGGTTAGTTATCTGGGGTGGTGTTTTTGGTGGTCTGATCGGTCTTATCAGTGCTTTTGTAGTTGCCTGAAAGTAATTATTCAGAGGATAAAATTTTTGTTAAATTTATCAACTAGCTTAAAGACAATTTTATTCTCTGTTTTAGCGCTGTTTGCCTTCGCTGCAAATTCCGTTTTTGCCCGTCTGGCGTTGAGCACGGGTTATATTGATGCCGCCAGCTTTACGATATTACGTTTATTATCAGCCATTGTGATGTTGCTGATTTTAGTCGGCATTACCAGGCGACATTGTCCAAAAAGCAGCGATAGCGCTAAGTCAGCCTGGTTTTCTGCTACCATGCTGTTTATTTATGCCGGTTGTTTCTCTTTTGCCTATATCTCATTAGATACCGGAACGGGGGCGCTGGTGCTCTTTGCTGCGGTACAAATTACCATGGTGATAAAAAATCATCTTCAGGGTAACCGCATGCACTTTATTGAATTGTTGGGGTTGATTGTTGCGTTTTGTGGCTTTGTATATCTAGTTTTTCCGAGCTTAAGCCAGCCGTCACTGCTGGGTTTTATATTAATGACGATATCGGGAATCGCCTGGGCTTTTTATACCTTAAAAGGTCAGGCTGCCGGCGATCCGTTATGCGCCACTAAGGTAAACTTCTTACATACTTTACCCTTTATAATCATTCTTTTTGCTTTTTCTTATTCGTCACTGAGTGTTACCTGGCAGGGGGGATTACTGGCTATTATGTCCGGGGCACTGGCATCGGCTTTGGGTTATTACTGCTGGTATTTGGCAGTGGCAAACTTATCCACTACTGTGGCGTCGGTGATCCAACTGTCGGTACCGATTATTGCCGCACTGGGCGGCATTCTGTTTATGAAAGAAGCGATCAGTTTAGATTTTATGATCGCCTGCGCATTAGTATCAGCGGGTATTTTACTGGTTATCTTTGCTAATTATCAGAACAGCAAGACAGCAAGTTAGCTATACGTTAGTTTTTAATGC
>JBATHQ010000069.1:0-18190 GCA_049667005.1 Psychromonas sp. | reverse complement strand
ATAAGCCATGGTTAAAAAGGTAGTGATACCCGCAACAATTTCAGTTTTCACTGAGGTTCCGTGTTCGCTTAATTTAAATATTTTTTCGAGCATAATAGATCCGTTTTATTAAATGGTATAAGTTAAGTGGTATAAGTGGATGTTTAAAATTTGGCCGGATTATAAAAAGATACGGCTTGATAAGCCAGTTTTAAAGCGCTTATTTAAAGGAACAATGCTTTATAAACGAAATAAGCAAGCTTGCGAATGTTCTTTTACGCAAACCTGCTTGGCTCATTTTATTTTGCTATTCTGTTACTTTGTTGCTTGCATGGGAATCAAAGACAATACCGCTTTCATTGATATCCAGGTCAAATTTCAAGCGCATATTGTAGTTCTTTAGAAATATCGCTTCTTCTGGCAGTATTTCAGCGCTTAATTCAGCGGCCGCTATTAGTGGTTCGATCATTCTTTTATAGTCTAATGATAACGTGAGCAGACCATTTTGGCTGAGCGCTTCTTCGCTGAGTGAATTCGCGTGCTGTAGTGCTTTTGTGCCGTTATAGATAACCAGGTGCTTACCCCTGACCGCTATTTTAGGTTGAATATTCAGCCCATAGGGCAGGAGATCAGATGCAGACAAATCAACGGCACTGCCATCTACCGGCAGTTGTATACGCTGTAGCGCCGGGATAAACATCTGCAGTGAGTTGAATAAGATCGTCGGGTTGTCCGCGGAATAACTTATTAAAGCATCTAAACTGTCTAAACTCTGATTATCGCCATTTTTGCTGACACTGTAGTCCATCACTGCGAAGCTAATACCTTTCAAGCCATTCGCCATGCCACTTGCCATGCTCAACATGCTGAGATAGTTTTGTCCCTCTTGTAAAGAGTATTGCATCTCCTGCAATGGTTGGCATTGATAATCGGGTGTTTGCAGTTCAGTCAAAATAGTTGCAGCTGCAGTGCTCAATTGATTGGCATCTACAGCAAAGCCTAATGCTAATATATTGTTTTTGATATCCTGTGCATATTGTGGAATATGGCCACGCAGTGACTGCAACGCATTGACAATTATCTGGTTTTTAGACTCGATAACCGTCGAAAAATCCATTGTTGATTCATTTTTGGTAATGTTTAAATTTTTATAACCAAATGCGGTACGCGGCCAGTTATTGGCAATGGTTGTCAATTCTGTCTCGCATACCGGTGTTCTGAAACTAAGCAGCGGATTTTCCGGTGTCTGTTCCGGGAATATTAAACTCAGATGCCGAGCCAGCTGATTGCCATTTATAGTGGTTAAACCTTTCACTATCTCCTGATGATTAAGAAAAGCGATATTTTGATCTGTAAAATGATGTTTGTTGGCGATCTCTTCTAGAATGGCTGTCTGACTAATCGGTTTATCCGCTTTCTGTAAACCTAAAGCTGTTGCCAATAGTGTGTCTTGATGTAAAAAGCTGTCTAATGTAACGGTTAAGATGCCATTGTTCTGAGCAAAAATCAGTTCTATTTTTTGCTTTTCTGTCGGGGAATTTAAACGATAAGCACGATACTCCGTCTCCTGAACTTTACCGATGCGGTGCGTATAACCACTTTCTAATTCTGCTTTATCCAACAGTTCCCAAATTGCCTGTGGATTTTCAACTTCAATTTTTAATACCGGTAAGGCACCTAAAGTATAAAAATAAGCGCGAATATTATCCGCAAGACCGAAGGTTTTAACAAACAGATCTGGATCCTTTGACGTTGCATGGTAAGTTTTTGCAAGACTTAAAAAAAAGTCAGACTGGGGATCACCCTGAACTGCTATATTTTGAAATGCAGCATCGTCTTCAGCTGTACTTAGGTTGGGCGTAGCAGTTAAATAATCTTTGATCGGGAAAGGCTTAAGCTGTGCGCTGAATAATGGCGTATCGGCTGGCACGTAATCCAGTACATTGTAAGCTTTTGGTAAAATATTCTGTTGTTGATTAAAAAAGTAAGCGCCGACTCCCGCTGCTGCGATAGCGGTTATAATTATTATTTTTTTCAAGTAATGTTCTCCTGCAGAGACTAAATATGGGATCATTTGTGCCCGCTAAAATCAATGCCAGCTGCTAGCAAAGTTAATGGCTGATTCCCGCATATTCAGTAGATTGGCTATAAACATGTAATAACTTAACTTAATTGGCTGAAAAAGAAAGAGATAATCCTATTTTTTATTGAAGATGACATTATATTAAATATCCGGGTAATACGCGATTGATCTGTGCGGCTATGTCTCAATTAACTGCGAAAGATCAACAGATCTTAGCTTTTTTGTTTAAACCTGACACCTTTAAATATTGCAATGACAATGAACACAATTGTTTCTGTAACGCTTTGTATTTTAAAAAATTAAAGCGGGGTTGTCGCCAAGGCAGAGGCAATCTTTATCGCTTAATAATCAGCGTTGCAAGCGGTTATTCTTAACTTGTATGGTTTGAGTGTAAGTTTATCTTTGTTAACGCAAAGGGGCTTAGCTGGCTGGTTCATAACGTAAATCTTTCAAATTAAATCCAAGTTCAATATCTGTTTTTAATGTGACCAGTTGTTTCGCTAATAAGGCATCGGCCTGCTGAGCTTTGATTTTAGTTAACAGTTTATTTTCAGGATCATCTGCTTGTTTAAAAATGTTATCCAAGCTGCCGTATTGTTGTATAAGCGTTAATGCGCCTTTATTGCCAATCCCTTCAACGCCTTTGATTGCACTGCTGGAGATGCCCGTGATAGCCCAATAGTCGCAGAGTTGTTCGCTCGACAGCCCCATTTTATTTTTTACCTGTTGCCTGCTGATAAAGCTGTTTTGGAAATAATCATAAATACTGATATGTTCATCCAATAACTGATAAAAACCTTTATCGGTAGAGACAATAATGCAGTTTTGTTGCTGTTTTGACATTTTATCAGCAAGGCAGGCAATCAGATCGTCAGCCTCATCTTCTTCGCTCACTAATGAGTCCACTCCGATTTCAAAAAAGAGCTCCTGAATTTGCAGTAAACCTTGTTTAAGCAGCTCAGGAACAGGTTTTCTGCCCTGCTTATAGTCCGGAAAAAGTTGATGACGCCAACTTGGCGTGTGGCTGTCAAAGACACAAATAACATGAGTCGGATGATGAATACGCAGCAGTTTTTTTACTGCATTGCTAGCGGTACTTTGCGTCGCAATAAGTGCCGACAGGGTATCGCCATGCTGCTTGTGTTGCACTGCGTAGATCCGACGGATAAGGTTCATTGCATCAATTATTAATAGAGTCGATATCATATTTGCGCTGATCTCAATGGTGTATGGCTACTCTTTGGTTTTGCTTAAGATGATTGCAAGCTGCATCAACTCAAGCTTAACCCTTAAAGATTGTTACATCTTCAAGGGGCAGAGTATATTGTTACTTGATTATTTTATAACAAGGCTGGTAATCGGAACCGGGTAACTTCATACGTCCTTGTTTAACAAAACTTTCCAGTAATTTATCTATTTTCCCCATGAGTGCCTGCTCGCCTTTAATTTCAAAGGGACCGAATTTTTCGATTGCTTTAATCCCTGCATCCTTAACATTGCCACTGACAACACCGGAAAAAACACGACGTAGATTTGAAGCCAGTTGCTCTTTGGGTTGCTCACTGTTCAAAACTAAATTTTTCATATTCGCATGGCTAGCCGAAAAGGGCTGCTGGAATGATTCGCTTATTTTAAGCGACCAGTTAAAGGAGTATGCGTCACCAATGGCACGGCGATATTCCGTGGTTTTTGTCATAGACTTTTTAAGTGTCTGGGCGACTAAAGCGGCGTCATCAATAATTATTTGATAATGCATACTAGCTTCTTCACCCAAGGTTGCACTGATAAATTTATCGATTGCTTTAAAGTAAGCTTCGCTGCATTTAGGACCGGTCAAAATAATAGGTAGCGGCTGACGTTTATTTTCCGGATGCATCATTATCCCTAAAAGATACAATAACTCCTCTGCGGTGCCCGGTCCGCCCGGGAAAATAATAATGCCATGGGAGATGCGCACGAATGCCTCAAGACGTTTCTCAATATCGGGTAAAATAACTAATTCGTTAACTATCGGATTGGGTGGCTCAGCTGCGATAATACCGGGCTCTGTGATACCGATGTAACGGCCATTATTGACCCGTTGTTTGGCATGACCGATTGCCGCGCCCTTCATCGGGCCTTCCATCGCGCCGGGACCACATCCGGTGCATATATTAAGCTCACGTAGTCCTAATTGACTGCCGACGTCCCGCGTATAATCATACTCTTCTGACTGGATTGAATGACCTCCCCAACAGGTGATAATGTTAGGCTCCACGCCTGCCTGCAGAACATTGGCATTACGCAAAATAGAAAAAACTAAACTGGTAATGTGTGATGAATTATTTTCATCATCGACTGCTATCCGGATCTGTGTATTCACATATAACAGATCCCGTAATACGGCAAACAGATGCTCCTGAATACCTTTGATCAGTTCTCCATCGATAAATGCTTCTTCGGGGGGATTGTGCAGTTCAATTTTAACCCCTCTTTCCTGATGTAATACTTTGATGTCAAATGTTTTATATTTTTCTAAAATTTCTTTACTGCTGTCAGTGCGACTACCTGAGTTAAGTACCGCCAGAGCGCAGTTGCGAAACACTTTATAAATATCACAACTTGCACTTTTTTGTAATTCATTGACTTCAAGTTGTGATAATAAGGCCATACTGCCTACAGGGTTGATATTAAAGTTCATGAAGTTTCCTTACCTTATTGATGGTGATGGCAATTTAGTAGATGTCTAATCCAACTGCCTTTTTTCAACCGTTTTTTTACACCTAAATAGATCATTTAATTAATGGAGTTGTTATAATCTTTTGATTTTATAACCAAATTACTTGAAGATGCGGGAATCAGCAAGTTAACAAGTAACCCTTTCTTATAAATCGAGGGGTAAGGCATGAAGTTGAAGGTTTAGTGATTGTAAATCAATGCGGGTATAACAACACTTAATGGCTGTTTTTTAGTGACAAGAATTATGCGCGACGAGTCGAGAGCTACGAAGTTCGTAGCCATCAACCATCTGTTGCTAAGTTGCTTGTCTGCGAGCGAACCTTTGAATCTGCATCTTCACGTCGTCTGGTTATAGAGATCATTGTTGTGCTTGGCATTATCAATTTTAGGCCAGTTAAAAAAATGATTCCTATGACTGGATTGGATTTTGATCAGTCCATTATCAATGGCTATCAGCCCTAATTGCCATAGATCCCCATCAAAAAATGCCGGTTGCAAATTATCTATTGCATAAAGCTCAACCCAGCTACTTTGTTGTTTTAAAGTGCGGAGTTGGCTTGCAGCAAAAAGCGCCAGGCTGTTCAGGGTTAGGGTCTGAGTCGGGTTGATAGCACGACTTGCATTACTTAAAAATGGGAACGAGACAATCCCTGTGGAAATCGTCTTGGGTAGATCATGCAACGCTGCGAAGTCTGCAAAAAAATGTTCAATTTTATGCGCAAGGCCTGCGGCATTATGATACGTCGTTTGCTCACTGATCAATAAAATTTGATTATCACGAATATGGAAGATATCGGTACCATCATAAAAATGTTCTTTTAATGCTTTCCCGAGTTTTTCCTCTATCTTCTCTGCCGAAGAAACTCCGCGTAATTCATTCAGCCCGCTTAAAAATGGCACTTTAACTAACGCGTAAAATAACGGTTTACCGCAATAGACAGCATTAAAATTCTTGATGCTGTTTTCCTGGGTAGGTAGTTTACTGCGCGGATGGAAGGCAAGTTGCAGCTGGGTTTTTTGCTCAATCAGACTCAGTTTTCGATAGCGTTTAGATGTGAATAAGAGAATGATAGTTGACAATGCAAAGAGAGTGACTGAAGTGTAAGTTAATGTTTTATAGAGAAAGGTTGTTGCTTGTAACTCTGTATTTTGGCTCTCTAGTCTAGTCTGTTGCTGTGCCTGCTCAAGAAGTTGCAGTTGCTCACTAATTTGCAACTGTTGTAATTTAAAGGCGTTTTCTTTGATCTTATTCTGCAGGGCGTGGAAATTTTTAAAATGTAAAATAGCCTGTTTGGGAGAGCCGGTTATTTCATAACTTAACGCGAGCATTTCATGCGCCTGCGCGCGTAACGCCGGATCGTTTTGTCCGGCAAGCTGCAGTATTTTTTCCAGTTGTAAAATAGCAAGCGCGGGATCTTCATTTAAAAGGTTTAATTTTGCCAGCAATAGAAGACTTTCTATCTGCAAGTTCACTTTATTTAGGCGGTTAAAATGAAAACGGGCATTGTGCAGATATTTTTGTGCCAGTTCCAGATCTGCTTTGTTATTTTCGTTGCTGCCTTTTTCTGCGTAAGTCCTGCCTATTTCAAGGTAGACAATGCCTAATAGTCCACTATGTGAATTCTCTTCGATCAGCTCCAACGCATTAAATAGGTATATTAAGGCTTGATTATGTTCGTTATTCTGACGCTTTAGTACTGCAAATTGAATGATACTTTCAGCTTGCTTAGCGGTATTTCCCGTGCCCATATAAAGTTCTATTCTTTGGCTGGAATAATCTAATGCGCGGCTAAAACGGTACTTTTTTTGGTACATCATCGCCAGGCTGCTTTTCACCTGCCCGCTGAGCTTGAGAAAAGCATGTTTATCGGCCAATTTGTCAGCTGTCAGAAAATGTAAACTGGCTAATTGTTCCTGATTAATCTGATCATAATAAAGACCCTCATAATAAGCAGACCAAGCATGCAATTTTATGTTTTTATTGTTTTTTAATGCTGTTTTTGCCTTTTCCTGCGCGCTATGGGCATCCTGATAATGATCCTCTTCTAAAAACAGTTTACTAAGGGTTAATAACCTTGTAATGGTTAAATTGTTTGAAGTGGTTAACGGTGGTTGAACATCTTCGATGCTGCCATTGAGCAGACTTATCAGTAAAACATTACTTAATAGAGGGCGCTCCTCTTTAGGAATTTCAAGGGCAATAATATTTAATACTTCTACTTTATCGGTGTTACTAAGCGGTTTTTTTAACAATGACTGTAATAAATCCAGTGCTTTATTATATTCGCCAAGTTGAGCATAACAGTATGCTTGCAATTGTAGTGGGAATAAATTGCCGTTTTGTGGCTGACTCGGCACTGACTTATTGTAATAGGTATCAATATATTGCGTGGTCTCTGCAGCACACCGGCGCGGCGCGCTATTGCGTACTTCGAAAGCATTTCTCAGTATTTCCGGAACCACTGCATCTATTAATTCAAATGCGCTTGCAGGCTGGCTCAGCTGAACTAAAAATAGCGCACAAATAGCGCGAATGTATTGACCAATGTATTTCATAACGCCTTGTTTTTCTTGCCGTAATAGATGAATGTTTTTATTGTCTTAGTAAGCGAATATTGTTGATGTCGCTGTTATTCTCTGTCGCACGCAGTGGATTGATATCCAAACCGCCGCGGCGAGTATAACGAGCGTACACTGAAAGCGAATCAATTTCTCCGAATTTCATAAGGTCACAATAGATTCGTTCAACACATTGCTCGTGAAATTCATTATGCTGGCGGAAAGAGATTAAATAACGTAATAACTTTTCCCGGTCTATTTTTTTTCCGCTATAGCTTATTTCGATACTGCCCCAATCTGGCTGGCTGGTAATCAGGCAGTTTGATTTTAACAAATGAGAATAGAGGGTTTCTGTTACCTGCTCATGGGAGCAGAGATCCTGTAGGTATGTTGTGGTGAACTGATAGTTATCAATTTCAATGTCTAAACTGTCTAAACATTCTCCGTTGAAGGTGCCCAGTTTATCGCTGAAATTATCCAAATCTCCATGCAGCTCAACGCTTACCGCTTTATTGGCACAATCTGAGAGGTCCGTTGTTAACACTTTCTGCACCTCTTCTATGCTGGCAAACTTTGTCTGGTTAAAGCTGTTTAAATACAGTTTAAAAGATTTTGATTCAATTAAGTTGTCACTATCAAAGGGGACTTTGACTACTCCGGTTGCAACCATCGGCTTGCCTTTACTGTTTAACCAGGAAAGCTCATAAATATTCCATAAATCAAAACCATAAAAGGGTAAGTTATCCGCTGAAAGCTTTAAATCATCGCGGTTTAAACTACGTGGTACACCCTGTAATAAACTCGCGTCGTAGATGCTTTTATAGGTTGTGATCTTTCCCAGAGAAAGTTTTTTTAATGCGGCATCTTGATCATAGAGTGGTTTGTTATTCATATTTTTTCGCTTTTCTTTTTTAAAACAATACAATGATACTATTGTAAACAAATTAAAGAATTATTCGAGCAATGAATCATACTACAAAAACCCAGTTATTCGATTTTTACGAACGCGTTAAAAGTGCGTGGCAAACAGAAAAAAATTCATTACCACAAGCTTTTTTTGATCCGCAATGGCTTTCGCCCTGCCAGATTGGAGAGGTTGAAAACGACCTGATACACTGGTTGCCGGTTAAGCGTGAAAAAGCCGTTGATCTGAGTAATATTGAACAGGCCTTAGAGATTAAACTGCATCCCAGTATTGTGGATTTTTTCTGCTCTGCTTACTGTGCGGGATTACCCGCCAGTTATCAGGATCATCCTATCGAGCTGATCCAGGTCTGGAATGAGGATGATTTTCATCTCTTACAGGAAAATATGATTGCCCACTTTATGATGCAGAAGCGTTTAAAAAAACCGGCATCGATGTTTATTGCCAGTTGCAGCGATGAGATGCAGATTGTGTCGGTTTTAAATGACACCGGGCAGGTGCAGTTAGAAACCTTGGGAAAAGGGCAGGAAGCCATATTGGCTGAAAACTTAGCCGACTTTTTAGATGCGCTAACCCCGGTTATTGAAGAAGAGTAATTGAGAATGAAACCAGTTGAGCGGTTGCTCTCAACTGGCTGCCGTTACTAATGTTTGAGCGCCTGATACCCGGTCCAAATTCTTGTTGCCGTGGTGAGCCAGCAGAGAAAGCCAAAAGTGTAAGCAATAATGGAAAAATATTGCGGTAATAAACATAACAGAGCAAAGCAAAGGATGGTTTCGGTTCCCTCTGTTAATCCACCAATGTAATACAAAGATTTGTGCTGGTGGGCCGGATTACCCAAATGCGCGATATTCCTTTTGCCAGCCATAATAGCAAAGGCTAAGAAGCTCGAACCCGTTCCGACGAAGGAAAAAATCAAAAAAGCCCCCGCGATAGCATTGTTTTGTGGATCTGCCACAACAAAGCCAAAGGGCACCAGTGAATAAAAAAGAAAATCCAGAGTAATATCTAAAAATCCTCCCGCATCTGTTATCCCTTGCCTTCTGGCAACTGCGCCGTCAATACCATCAAAAATACGATTGAGAATAATAAACAGCAGGGCAAGCAGGTACTGCTGATAAACCAGAGCCGGAAAGCACATTAACCCCAAAAAGAAACCAAATAAGCTCACCTGATCTGCTTTTACCCCGAGTTTATCTAAGCGTTTTGCGGTGAAATTAAGCGGCGTGCGGATAACTTCAATAGAGAAACGATCTAACATTGTTTTTCCTTTGTTTTTGTATCGTTAACAGGGTTTAGCTGCTTTTCGTTCCAGGGCCATAGCAGGCATTGACCCGTATCCGGCACATCGGACTCATCATGAGTAACGATTAAAGCGGGCAGTTTTCTTTTTTTGATTTGTGCAAATACCCAATTTCTAAAGTCACTGCGTAAGGCTTTATCTAATTTACTGAAGGGCTCATCCAGTAAGACTGCAGCAGGTTCAGCAAGCAGCATCCTCATCATGCTCACTCTTGCCCGCTGTCCTCCGGATATTTGTGACGGCGCTTTGTCTGCTAATGCCAATAAATTCAACTCCCTTAAGGTCTGCATCGCGACAGTTTTACGCTGCTCCTTTTTAAATTTATCGGGCAGGGCGATGGCGAGGTTTTCCCAGACGCTTAAATGTGGAAATAGCAGATCATCCTGGAATAAAATACCGATTTGGCGTTTCTCAACCGCGACATTATTAAGCAGCACACCGTTTAAATAATATTCACCGGCGTAGCTGAAGTCAGGCGAAATATGACCGGCGACAGCACTTAATAACGTCGACTTGCCACAACCACTCGGACCCATTAAGGCTAATATCTCGCCCTCCTTGATTGAAAATGACAGCGGAGAAAATAACACTTTCCCATGGATATCAATAATTGACAGATTTTTTACTGATAGAGACATCGCTATCAACACTCCTTTTGTTTACTTTGCTGTGCGCAATAATCACACCTGTTTTTTGGCTGATAAAGATGGCCAGGATATAAAAGACAAATGGCACTAAAGACTGCAGCAGGGCATAAATGGCACTGATCCGCCTATCTTGACCACTCGCCAGCGTAACTGCTTCGGTGGTTAGTGTGGCAATGCGCCCCCCGCCAAGCATCAGGGTCGGTAAATATTGTGCCAAACTGACACTAATACCAACCGCCCATGCGATACAGATGGCGGGCAATAAAATCGGTCTTTTAATTTTCCACCAGACCTTAAAAGGGGACATGCCTAAACTTAATGCAACCATATCCAGGCGTTTTTCATAACTTCTCCAGGGGCCGTCTAAGACCAGATAAACGTAAGGAAAAGCAAAGAAAATATGTGCCCAGATAACCCATAGGTAATAATGTTGACGGGCGGCAAAAAGCGTCGCTATCTGTATGCCGAATAAAATGGATAATTGCGGTGCCAGCATGGGGATGGCAATCAGTAAGCGCGGGACAGGCGGCAGACTTTTATTTGTCATGCTGCGCTGGTTGTGTTCATGGATGATAATCGCAAAGAGAAGCGCAAACGTTGCGCTGATCAGGGCAATAAAAATACTATTCCCGATAATACCCCACAAAAATATCCCTTCCTGTTGCCAAAAACGTAAAGACCAGGCAGAAGGAAGAATATCCGGAAAAGACCAGCGTTGAGCAAAGGACCAGAGCAAAAGCACAGGCAGGGTGGTTAATGAAATAATGTAGGTCAACACTATCGCACTTTTACCCGGTAACGGCACTGAGCGGCGTCCACTGCTTTGCCAGGATCGGTACTTGTGAATCACTAACCATTCTACAAATCGAATTAAATACAATGACCCGATGCACATAAATAAAAGTAAAAAAGCGCCTGCCGATGCTTTCGGTAAGGTGGATAGATCCGCATCATTTAACCATTGCCATATCAGCACAGGAAAAGTAGAAGGGGATGTCGGACCGATCACCAATGCCACGTCAACGACCGATAAACTGTATGCCATCACGGCAAACAGGGTAAAGCGTATTTTAGGCAACCACTGCGGTAAGATTATTTTTTGCCAGGCTTGTGCGTTAGAGTAGCCTAAACTGTTTGCCATAATAAGCGTGCTGTTGATATTAAGTTGTTTCAGCAGCGCGATGCTCATAAACAGTACAAAAGGGATCTCTTTGATGGTTAGGCCGAGAATCAGCCCCAAACCGTAAGGGTCATTAATTAAACTCCAGTAAGTAATGCCCAGATCATTAAAAATAGTATTTAAAATACGCGCAACAAAGCCGCTTGGAGTGAATAAAAAAGCAAAACCAACGGCAAAGGCAACATGCGGCAACGCTAATATCGGCGCGAGCAGGTTTTCTAATTTATGCCAATAGCGCTTGCCCCAGCAGGACTGTAAAATGGAAAAGGCTAACACAGCGGATAATAAAGTACTGCCCAAACCGATAAACAGGGTAAGTAAAATAGACTTGTGCAGGCCGGGCCATAATAAAAGATCCGCGAACCCGGTTAACGAAAAACTGCGCAGTTCAAGTGCTGGAATATAAGCAAACGCAGTGAAAACGACCCCGGCTAAGCCGGGAAGCAGGGGCACAAAAACAATAAAAACAGCTGCTGCGAGCAACAATAAAAATGAGATTTTTTGTATTGACCAGTTCATCGGTAACAACAACTTTTTTTAATGTCCATATCGTTTTTGCCATTCGTTTTCCAAAGCGCTTTGCCAACTCGGGTGAGGCTCTTCAATCGCTTTGAATAATTGTGTATTTTGTGCTGAACCGGTGACAGCTGATAAATCTAAAATAGTTGGATCTCCCCATGCTGAAATATCCGCTTTTTTCGATTGTGCTTCAGGGCTTAGCAAAAAGTTAATCGCGACTAACGCACCTTCTTTGGCTGCAGCGTTCCAGGGAATAGAGAGAAAATGAATATTCGATAATGCACCGCCTGCAAGTGCGTAAGCGGCTGTTGACTCTCTTAATAATCCGTTAGCCTGTGCGCTAAACACCTCATTCGGATTAAAAGAGATCGCCAGATCCAGTTCACCGTCATCTAATAATTGAATAGTTTGCGCATTGTTATCCGGGAACTGTTTACCCTGACGCCATGCGACAGGGTGAAGCGCATCTAAATAGGCCCATAGCGGCGCGGTTAGCTGTTGAAAAGTATTATTATCAACGGGTAAATACAGTGCTTTAGGGTTTCCGCTGAGTTCAATTAATGCCGATTTAAGAAAACTGGTACCATGAAATGATGGCGGGCGCGGGTAGGTTATTTTGTTAGGATTGTTTTTCGCATAAGAGAGTATTTCCCGATGGCTACCAGGCGGATTACGTAATTTTTCTGTATCATAAAGAAAAACTAACTGGCCGACTCCCCATGGCGCTTCTAACCCTTCCGTCGGCTCGGCGAAATCACTGTCTATCGGTAATGTTTTATCAACGTATTGCCAGTTAGGCAGCTCTGTGACAAAAGGCTCGGTGAGCAGATTAAAGCGCTTCATCGATTTGAAGTTTTCACCATTGATCCAAACCATATCAATACTGCCATTAGTGTTTTTATGCGCTGTTTTTTCTGCCACTAAGCGGGTAATTGCCTCAGCAATATCAGTTACTTTTACGTGGATCAAGGTGACACCGTATTGCGCCTGCAGGCGTTGGTCAGCCCAGCGTAAATAGTTATTAATATCCTGGTTGCCACCCCAGGCGTAGAAAAAGACCTTTTGACCTTGTGCTTTTTTTTCGATCTCATTCCAATTTAGATTTTCTGCCTGACAGAAGGTTGCCGTCAGCAATATGCCTATCAGGGCGATTAATTTTTTCATAAATGATCCTTACTTGCGCGTCCAACGATGATACTTCTCTACCCATTTCAGAAGCGTTTGTGGCGCGTGATTTTTCTTCCAGATTCCAGCGGTAAATTTACTCGCCTCACTCATGGTCGGATAGGGGTGAATGGTACCTAAAATTTTATTTAAACCAAGATTATAGCGCATTGCCAAGGTGAACTCTGCAAGCAGATCTCCCGCATGGGCGCCGACGATGGTTGCACCTAAAATTTTATCGCTGCCAGTGGCGGTTAATACTTTTACAAACCCCAGATCATGGTCATCGGCAATGGCGCGATCCAGATCATTCAATTCATATTGTGTCATTTCATAATCGATGCCGGATTGTTGCGCTTCCTTCTCGTTAAGTCCTACCCTGGCGATTTCCGGATATGTGTATGTGGCCGCCGGCATCACAGAATAATCTGCTTTAAATTTTTTAAATCGGCCGAATAACCCGTTAACGGCTGCATACCAAGCCTGATGCGCCGCCGCGTGGGTTAATTGGAAAGGCCCTGCGACATCCCCCACTGCATAGATATTGGCGTATTTGGTTTGTAAATACTGATTTACCGCAATGGTTTTTGTTTTGCTCAGTTCAATACCCAGCTCTTCCAGGCCAAAACCACTGACATTGGCTTGTCTGCCGATCGCGACAAGCACCACATCGAACTCTTTAAAAATCACCTGATCCTGATGTTCTAAGCTTACTAACTGAAGATTATTTTTATGTGAGAAAGCGCTCACATTATGATTGACTAAGACTTCAACACCGTCTTTGCTTAGCTGCTTAGTGATCAGCGCAGCAGCGTCTGCATCTTCTCTGATCAGTAACTGCGGTAAGCGCTCAACAATAGTCACCTCACTGCCGAGGTGGTTAAAGCACTGAGCTAGTTCGCAACCAATAGGACCGCCTCCAAGCACTAACAGCTTTTTAGGCAGTTCAGATAATGACCAAATCGTATCGGAGGTGACATAAGTAGCCTTATCTAAACCGGGAATTGGTGGAATAAAGGGTTTGGCGCCGGTTGCGATAACAATATTCTGAGTAGTGATCACCTTGCCGTTTATTTCTACCTGCCAGGGAGAGATGATTTTTGCTTCACCTTGTAAGCAGTTCACACCCAACTCTGAATAACGCTCTGTTGAGTCGTGAGGTTCGATTTTCTGGATCACATTTTGCACGCGAGCCATCACTTGTTTAAAATCGATATGATTAATTTGTGCATCAACGCCAAATTGCGCCGCATTTAATATCTCTTTAATATTATGACTTGTGCGGATCAAGGCTTTTGACGGCACACAACCGGTATTTAAACAATCTCCGCCCATTTTATGTTTTTCAATCAGGGTCACTTTGGCTTTTACCGCTGCTGCAATATAAGCAGTTACCAGTCCGCCTGAACCTGCACCAATCACGACCATGTTTTGATCAAAGGAAGACGGCTTTTGCCAGCCTCGGTAAACCTTTTTTTGTTTGATGGTATTGATAACAAATTTGCTGATCAGCGGGAATAGACCTAGCACCGCAAGCGACAATAACACCGCGGGTGAAAGAATATCGGATAATGACTCGATCGCTGCAAGTTGAGTACCGGCATTAAGGTAAACGATCGTCGCGGGAAACATACCGATTTGACTAAACAGGTAATATTTTTTTGTCGAAATAGGGGTTAAGCCCATCAATAAGTTGATCACAAAGAATGGGAAAATTGGAATCAGCCTCAATGTAAGGAGATAAAATGCCCCGTCTTTTTCAATACCCTGATTGAGCGCCTGCAGTTTTCTGCCAAACTTAGCTTGTACCCAGTCTTTCAGCAGGTAACGGCTGAATAAGAAAGCCAGCGTTGCACCTATCGTACTGGCAAATGAAACGAATAACACACTCCACCAAAAGCCGAATAATGCCGCTCCGATTAGGGTTAAAATAGTCGCGCCGGGGACGGAGAGGGCTGTGGCTACAATATATAAGAGGAAATACAGTATGCTGGCTACTGAAAAGTTGTTACTTATATAGTCGTTAAGCTGAGCTTGTTGATTTTTAGCATTTTCCAGCGTCAGTTGGTCACTGAAATCAAAAACTAACCACAGCGCAATTACCGCTAAAACGATAATAATTATTTTTTTCTTATCCATTTATAATTTTCCTGAGTTCAAAATGCGTGTTCATTACCCAAGAGACCGGTAAGGGGGCAAAAAAATTTCCGGGTTAATCAGTTATTTAATTGTTATACGGTTAATCATAGGAGACGTTGTCTAGCTGTAGTGCCAGTATAAAGCGACTGACACTCAGAAGCACATAGGTTGGGGATCAAATAGGTTGGTTTAATATAATAAAGAAAAGTTATCGCTAAAGATCCTGTTATTCAACAAATATTTGCATCTCCTCACCTATTTTTTTACGCATATCCATCAGTTTACGGGCCGTTTCATTCTGTTTTATATCAGCTTCCGTTTCTGGTACCCAGGCTGGAATACTTATAGGATGGCCATTTTCGTCCACTGCTACCATAATCACAATGCAGTGTGTAGTGACGCGTCTGTTTAATAATTTCGGATCACAAGCATCAACTTCAACAGCAATATGCATCGAAGACTTGCCCGTATAGATAACTTTCGCCTCTACCTCTACCAGATTGCCGACATGAATAGGAGAGACAAATCGAATTCCGCCTGCATAAGCAGTCACACAATAATGGCCGCTCCAACCGGCTGCACAGGCATAGGCTGCTAAATCGATCCATTTCATCACTGAGCCGCCATGAACTTTGCCGCCAAAATTAACATCTTGAGGTTCAGCTAAAAATCGTAGGATTATCTCTCTTTGCGGTTTAATCATTAACTTTACCCTTTTAATTGTTCGTATGGATGATCACAATGGCTGCGTTCCATTTTATTGTTTTCGCACAGTGCGTATCCTATCATCAACTTTGCTTTTAAAATGTATAATCACTTATGATTACAATTTTGGTTTTTGCAATCATAAGTGAGAAGCTTTTCTGGTGATAAATCAAGAAAAGCTCCTTGTCACGATGATCAAGATTGAGATTTTTTCGTATGTTTTGACTGATACATCAAGTTGTCTGCTTCGGATATAAGTTCATCTGCCGTAATGTCTCTATTTGCTGTGTAAGTCGCAATGCCATAACTAAAGCCTATCGGAAATGGCTTATGCTCGGCTGCTTCTTTCTCTTTCAGATAAGTTTCGGCTCTGACAATAAGGTGCTTGGCATCTTCCTTTGAGCAATTATGCAAGATAAGCAGAAACTCATCGCCGCCAAGCCTAACGGCTGCATCGCTGGTACGAATTATGTTGATAAATGCCTGAGAGACGGTGTTAATCAGCCAGTCACCCTCAGAATGCCCATATTGATCATTGGCATATTTCAAACCATCGATATCAATGTAACAAATTGATAACCGGCCATCACTGCGATTTAATTGCTTCATTGATTTGTCAAGAAACATTAAACCTGTTCGACGGTTTAATAATCCTGTCATCTCGTCAAATGATGCATAGTGTTGAAGTTGTTGTTGCACGTTTTTGAGTTCACTGATATTAGTTATGCCGAGCACCGAGACAGACTTTCCGTCAAAGGTGATAACGCGCACTGAGGCGAGGGTTTCAAGTGCAGTACCATGTGCATTGAGAATAACTAATTCATATTCGTTGAGGTTATTACCTTCTTTAAGTTTGTTGATAAATAGATTATTGCTTTCATATTTGGGATCTAAATAAGTTTGCAATGTTGCAGGAGAAGTTATGCCAAAGGGATCGCCAATCAGCATTTGTGCTTTTCTATTAGCCTTTATAATTGAAAAATTTGCGGGATCAATTAATAACATTGCTGTTGGACTGGCCGCAAAAAGGTTTTGTAAATCCTGCTCGCGCTGAGTAAGTATCTGCATACTGTGCTGAAGGCTCTTGGTGGCAGGGGAAAAAATGAAAACAGCTTCTAATATCAGAACAGTTAGAGTGACAACCATGAGTGTGATTTCAAGCCATTTAGCAGAAGTGACTTTAGCGATTGCTTCTCGATCATACTGAAAGACTATTTTATCCATCCCCTTCAGGAAATCAGATTCATGCTGTAATATTTTATGCACATTTTGTTTAACCTCTGATATGTCGAATGAGAAAGTAATTACCTTAGCTGCGTTAAGTACAGCTTTATAATGGAGTTGGATGCTATCAAATAATGCAGTAATCTCTTTACTATTATTACCAGGTAACTCTAACGCATTATTTCCGTGGATTAATCCGAGGTGAGAATTTTCCCACAAATCTGTAGCATCTTTTAGTTCTGTACGATAACGCGATGCGGCATCCTCAGATTCGGCTGTCGACACATAATAACTCAGCTTCGTAATTTTCTGACTCAGCATACGTTGTCGTCCGGCAATATTGACAATGTGCGAATCATGTATCTGAGCTGCTATCACAAACTGTATTATTATTTGGGATATGATGATTAACAACGCAATTAGCGATAGTGCGATAGTATAACGCTGACGTAACTTAGTGACGGATAACACTACCGCATTATGATTTGGTATGGTGGATGGCATACAATTGTTTTCCTGCGATGCGCTGTATTAAGCTTGATCTTTTTTCCGAGAAGATGTCTGCCACAATCGTAATGTGGATATTTCTTACCTTACATATTTTCTATCTAGAAGGCTACTGTGTATTTTCAGTTTTCCGGTCTAAGTTTTAATTTTTCTTTTATTTATTCAAGCTCTTATATTTATCTCTATCAATAATACTAATGAAAGGATCTCTTTTACACGTGTTTCAAGAGCAATAAGTAGAATTATTTTTCCATTACTGCTTGATAAATACACTGTTTGTTTGTTAATTGAGCGCTTGATATTTTTGTGCAAATAAACGCTTGCTATGGTGATCTAAATCCCTATAATGCGCATCCACGGAAACGGGATAGAACGCAAGTTAGTCCAGTTAACGAGAACGAAAGAGGCTGATTTTCAAAGGCGTTTAACGCGGTTTGAAAAGATAAAAAAAGCCGTTGACATCGTTCTGAGGAAGCGTATTATACGCACCTCGCCGAAAGGCACGCTCTTTAACAATTTAATCAAACAATCTGTGTGG
>JBATHQ010000068.1:0-8919 GCA_049667005.1 Psychromonas sp. | reverse complement strand
GTAAACTGGTAAAACTGCTGTGCTTTTTTCGCTTCCAGGACGGTCGGATGTAAACTTCTGTCAGGAAAGATAAGACCGTTAATACAGAACTGACGGTCATTTATCTGATCACCAAAATCACCACCATAGGCCCAGTATTTCACCCCTTTTTCATCTTTTTTAGTTAAGCCCTGATCCACCCAATCCCAGACAAACCCCCCCTGTAAACGCGGGTATTGACGGAATGCATCCCAGTACTTATAAAAATTACCCAGGCTATTGCCCATTGCATGGGCATATTCACATAAAATTAACGGACGGTTTTCATTGGGCATGCCAATCCATTTTTTGATCGCCAATTTAGGCGTGACACTGGGATCGCGGGGATCGGTCAGATCTCTTTCAACACGAGAATACATCGGTACAATAATATCTGTTGCCGCGGTATCTGAACCACCCCCTTCGTACTGCACTGGACGGGTCGGATCTTTGAGTTTAGTCCACTGGTACATCGCATGGTGGTTATTGCCAATGCCGGACTCGTTGCCCAACGACCAGATAATAATCGACGGATGGTTTTTATCACGGTCTACCATTCTTGTCATACGGCGCATATAGGCATTTAACCAGCTCGGATCATCGGATAAACGGCACATCGGGAACTGACCATGAGTTTCAATGTTGGCTTCATCAACCACGTATAATCCGTATTGATCACAGAGTTCATACCAGGCCGGATGATTAGGGTAATGCGCCGTACGCACAGCATTAAAATTATTTTGTTTAAGCAGTTTGATATCTTCGAGCATGTCGGCACGCGACAGTGCATGGCCTTTTTCGGGATGATGCTCGTGACGGTTAACGCCGCGGATCAAAAGAGGCTGACCATTGACTTTAAGCAGCCCGTCGCTGATTTCAACCACCCGGAAACCAACAGAATAAGCTTCACAGTCCACCAGCTCACCCTGATTGTTTATTAAAGACACCACCACACGATATAAATAAGGTGATTCAGCACTCCATTTATGCGGCGATGCAATGCTCAGATGGTGCTCAGCGAGATCTGACCAGGGGCCTTTTTCATCAACAAGACGCTGACCGAATGCAGCTGAAACCACTTCGGTAACGGGTTGCAGATCCGCATCAAACAACTGTACCTGCAGACTATGGTCATTGTTGATCTGATTTAAATAGGTGGAAACATTTAAGACACCATGATTAAAACAGGCATCAAGATCGGTCTTAATCGTTACATCTCTTATCGAAACAGCGGCTTTGCTGATTAATGTTACATCACGGAAAATACCGCTCAGCCACCACATATCCTGATCTTCAAGATAGGAGCCGTCTGACCAACGCATCACCATCACGGTGATCTGATTTTGACCCGTTGTCAGGTGCTTGGTCAGATCAAATTCAGCTGCTAAGCGGCTATCTTGAGAGTAACCAATCCAGACGCCATTACACCACAGGTGAAAGGCGGAATTAACACCATCAAAAATGATAGATTGATTACGCCCGGACCAGTTCTCCGGCAACGCAAAGCTTAAACGGTACACGCCGGAGGGATTATCCGCAGGGACAAAAGGTGGTGTATCAGCAAAGGGGTACTTAACGTTGGTGTAGATCGGCTTGTCATATCCCTGCAGCTGCCAGTTACCTGGCACAGTGATCTCTGACCAGGCCGAATCTGCAAATCCAGTTTCAATACATTCAGCCGGCACATTTTCAGGCTTATCAAACAAAGCAAAAGCCCACTGCCCGTTTAATGATTGTTGATACTCTGAAGCCTGCCCTTTTAATGCGGCTTCCTGCGAGTGATAAGCAGCGGTCGGAGCATGCGCGGCAGCAACATTATGATGTGTTACATGCTGATTTTCCCAGTCACGCGCAGTGATAATTTCATTGAATTTTTTCATTTCTTTCCTTACAAACGCCAGTCTTTAGACAGCTTTAATAATCAATATTGAGATAAAAAACTACTTAACCGAACCTGTCATACCGGCAACAAACTGTTTCTGCATCAGGAAGAACACTGCCAGCGTAGGCAGAGTAGCAACAACAGTGCCGACCATAATCATGCCGAAGTCAGGAAAATAAGCCGATGACAAAGAAGATAATACCAAGTTAATGGTTTTCAAATCAGTGGACTGCAATACAATTAACGGCCATAAAAATGCGTTCCAGGATGCCATGAACACGATAATAAAAGCAGCTGCATAGGTCGTTTTCATAACCGGCATATAGATATAGAAGTAGATTTTCCACTCTTTCACACCATCCACACGTGCCGCAGAAATTAATTCAGCCGGAAACGCTTTGGTGCACTGGCGGAAGTAAAAAACAATAAAGACCGAAGCAATGGTTGGCAATATAACCGCCAGATGGGTATCCAGCAGTTGTGCTTTTGCCATTAAGGTAAACAGCGGGATCATTAATGCCGCAAAGGGAATCATCATGGTTAACAACAACGCGCCGTAAACACGATCCCGGTTTCTACTTTTATAGACTTCAAAACCATAACCTGCCATTGAGGCCACTAGCAGGGTAAAGAGTGTACTTAAAATAGCAATTTTAGAGGTATTCCAGAAAATCAGCCCTAAATCTACCTGATCACTGAGTTTGCTGATATTAACCAGCAGTTGATCACCGAAAGTAATTTTCCCCTGATTGATATCCGTTGTCGTATTAGTACTGGAAACAACCATCCAGTAAAACGGAAACAACGACAGTAAAGAGATCAGAGATAAAAACAGATACATGCCAACTCTTGATAGTTTATGTTTATTCATCGCTTATTTATCCCTCGCAATTCTAAATTGTAAAATAGCCAATACCGCGGCAAAGAATACGATCACATAAGAGACGGTCGCAGCGTAACCAAAGTTAGGCACAAACTTGAATGACAAATTATAGATATACATTGATAAGGTCAGCGTTTCGTTGGCCGGCCCGCCCGAAGTAATATTCATCACTTCATCAAACAGCTGCATGGTACCTATGGTAGACATAACCGTGGTAAATAAGATGACCGGTTTAAGCAATGGCACGGTGATAAAAAAGAACTGTTTGATTGAGCTCACGCCATCAATGCGCGCGGCTTCATAAATGGATTTATCAATATTCTGCATGGCGGATAAAAAGAAGATCATGTTATAACCCATCCAGCGCCAGGTAATGGCCACAATAATAGTGACTTTGGCCCAAAACGGATCTGATAACCAGGGAATAGGATCGCTGATAATACCTATCCATAAAAGAAACGTATTGACCGCCCCTTCATAGGAGAACATGCTTTTAAAGAGAATCGAATAAGCCACCAGAGAAGTCACACAGGGTAGAAATATTGCTAATCTGAATAAACTGCGGAATTTCAGATTCGAAGAATCTAAACAGGAAGAGATCATCAATGATAAAAATATCATGATCGGAACTTGAATGACTAAAAAGATCAGCGTATTGCTTAATGCCTTTAGAAAAACCGGATCATTAAACAGACGCACTATATTGCCAAAACCCACAAATTCAACAATCACGCCTCGACCGGAGTGCAAAGACATCCACAATGAGCTGATGATTGGGTAAATCATAAAGATGGCAACCAGCAAAACTGCCGGTAATACAAATCCCCAGCCATTAATATCATAAAAACGATGAAAACTTGTTTTTGCACTGCGCGGCTTCGCCCCTACATTTGCAGTGCTCATTACTGTATTCTGTGTACTCATAAAAGATACCAAGGTAGTCAAGAGAAACAATATAACAGCCTGAAACAGGCTGTTATATTTTCATAAAATAGTTAATCTATTGAATTTGATACTTTAATTGTTGCTCAACAGATTCAAGTATTTTATCAATCGGCGCACCCTGCATGATTGCGGGCATTTGCGCGGCAATCGCGGCGTCCACTTCATAGGTGTACATACCGTAATTTACATTAGGAATGTCGACCATCCAGTGGGCAAAATCGGAATAGATTTTCTGCCCGGCAAAAAAGGCATCGGGTTGCTGGTAAGCAGCCGAACTGCCGGCAGGTGTATAGGAACCAACCGCTCCCTGCTTAGCCAGAATTGTTTCATAAAATTTAACCTCTGAGGCATAGGTTGTTTTCAAGAAATCAATCGCCTGTTTTTTCTCATTTGAGCTGTCTAATACGTACCAGCTCGAGCCGCCCAGATTTGAGCTGTTGACCGCGCCTTCAATATTTAAACGCGGTGTTGGCGCAACGCTCCACTTGCCTGACTGATCCGCCCCAGCTTTAACCGAAGCGGTGATCCACACACCGGTTGTCACCGATGCCGCTGCACCGCTATTAAGTACGCCAACCCACTCAGACCAGCCTACAGTAGGACGGGCAACACCTTTAGCATGTAAATCTTTAAAAACACGAATCCCCTCTTTTAACGCCGCGTTATTGACAATATTCAGTGAACCATCAGCATTAAAATACCATGCACCGGCACTCTGAATCATCACGCGTAATAACCCCATATCGGAAGGATCGTTGCCGAGCATTGCCACCCCGGTTTTCTCTTTAACCTGCAGACCGATCTCAATAAAGCGATCCCAGGTAATATTGACCAAATCTGCCGCATTGAAGCCGGCTTTTTCCAGTATATCGGTGCGGTAATATAATCCTGTTACACCTGAATCAAAGGGTACCCCGTAGACCTCTTTACCTACCGTCATCACATTGACTTTATAATGAGCAAAGTTCGAGTAATCAATATCTGCGGTTAGCGGTGCGAAGGAGCCCGGGTAGGACTGCAGATATTTTTGTGCATTGTAATCTTCAATCAGCACAACATCGGGAAGAGATGAGGTCACGCCGGAAGCGAGCATGGTATGTAATTTCTGTTCCACTTCATTTTTAGAGAAGTCGACGACTTTAATGGTTGTTTCAGGATGTGCTGCCGTATATTGTTCAGCGGCTTCATTCATAATGGCAACATTAAAGTTAGGATCCCACGCCCAAACTGTCACCTCTTCCGCCTGCACTGCGCCACTTAAACATGCAAAACTAACGGCACCCGCCAATACGCTTTTTAGAAATATATTTTTCATCTGTTCAGCCTTTTACTGTATTTGCTATTATAAATAAAACTGGAAACGTTTACATGGCGTGATTCTAAAGAGTCAGAAAAAATAAAACGTGCGCTAGTTAACGCTTTAATAATGAGAAAGAGATCTGCTTAACAGTTCTGTAAACGTTCTCAGAAAATTGCGCGGTAAGCACAAAAAAATGTGATTTTGGGATTGTATTGAAAATAACAGAACGGCTCTGTGCTTTGAAAAAGGATGGAGAAACTATTTAACCGATGTGATACAACGCGTTATAGAGGACCTTCAGAGACTCCCACCGAAGAGCCTGTGATTTATCAATCAAATCCTCTAACGCTGCTCGCTAAGACTTTCATGTTTAAGCAGCGCTTGTTTGCGCTCAATGCCGCCCGCATAACCGGTCAGTTTGCCATTTTTGCCGATAACACGGTGGCAGGGAACAATAATCGAAATCGGATTTTTGCCATTTGCCAGGCCGACTGCGCGCACCGCTTTAGGATTGCCTATCGCATTTGCGAGTTGCTGGTAGGACCAGGTTTGACCGTAAGGGATAGTCGCAAGAGCATGCCACACCTGTTGCTGAAAGGAGGTACCAGTTGCGGCAATGGGCAGGGAAAAACTCTCTCTTTTACCGCTGAAATATTCAACCAACTGCTGTATCGCTTGCAGCAAAACCGGATGATTTTCATCAAAAGCACCAAGATTGTCAGGCTGTGTTGTTTGCGTTTCAAACCAGACTCCCAGTAGCCCCTGATCGTTGGCCTGCAGGGTCAGTTTGCCGATTGGGCTTTGGTAATAGGTGTAATGAATCATAGGTTTTATACCGACAAAGTTTACGAAATGAGCAACAGTGTAAACTCTTTATCGGCTAAGACCAGCTTTGCATGGTGGCGTTTTAGCCACCATCTGATTGGTAACAATAAAAACGCTGTTAATCAGCTTTAAATTGATTCCTGGTAGGATCGTAGTGATAGCCGACGGATTTTAATTTTTCAACTAATGCCTTTTGATCCAGATTATAACGATTGGTAAGCTCATCTAAACTTTCACACTCTATTCGTAAACGTTCATTAATAATGCCAAAAACTATCTCGCCGTCCATGCTTAACAAATGTTTAATTTCCATCATAATTACGCCCTCAACTTATTAACATCAATACAATAGTAGTATTTTTAAATAAATTAGCTGTGCTGTTTATAATAAAAAACTTAAAAATTGGATCTCGCCCACCCTTCCTTGCATCAATAAAAACAATGGTTAGTGCAGTCAATCTGCTCACATCTAAGTACAATTTGGCTTGCTGATTTTGCATCTTGAAGTAACATGGGTATCAACACGTTACACTTTTCACATTATTAACTGTTAATGGCGACACTATGAATTCAGAAAATAATAATATTGAACAACAGCGCGAATCGCAATTAGCAATATCTGAGCAATGGTTAACCAGACTGGCCGCTGAACCGGGTAAAAAACGTCTATTCGATCAACGCACCCCTTTTCAACGGGATAAAGCGCGTGTTTTACATTCTGCAGCCTTTCGCCGGTTACAATCAAAAACTCAAATTCATAATAACGGCTTGAGTGATTTTTACCGTACGCGCCTCACTCACTCCCTTGAAGTTGCGCAAATCGGTTCCGGCATTGTGGAGCATTTGAAACTCACTCAACCTGAATTTAAAACACTCTTACCCGGTAACCATCTGATTGAAACCATCTGTTTAAGTCATGATATCGGTCACCCTCCCTTCGGCCATGGTGGCGAAACGGCGCTCAATTACATGATGATTGAACACGGCGGCTTTGAAGGCAACGGGCAAACGTTTCGAATATTGACCCAGCTTGAACCTTATACTGAATTTAATGGGATGAACTTAACTCGAAGATGTTTATTGGGGTTATTAAAATACCCGGTCTGTCTGAGTCAAATTAGCGCGCCCTATCCGGTCGATACCAGTCGCAGTTTTCGAGAATTAAAAACGGAAGAATGGATGCCGGCAAAAGGTATCTACGATCACGATCAGGATTTATTAAAGCAAGTGCTTGCCCCCTTGTCGAACAGCGATCAAACATTATTCAGCTCTCTTCGTCCACAAAAAGAGAATAACCATAGCCATAAAAAATCACGTTATAAATCTTTAGATTGTTCAATTATGGAGATTGCCGATGATATTGCTTATGGTGTACATGATCTGGAAGATGCGATTGCAATGGGGTTTATCAGCAAATCCTTATGGCAGGAAAAAGTAGCAGTACAGCTTGCCGGGATCACTGATTTTTGTCTGTCAGATCAACTTACAGAGATAACCGACAACCTCTTTTCACTGCAGCACTTCAAACGTAAAGATGCGATTGGTGCCTTGGTTAATGCGCTGATCACTTCAATTTATATTCGCAAAGTAAATGAAAAGTTTGCCGATCCTTTACTCGCTTTTAACGCTTATTTAACGCCCGATATGTTTAAAGTATTAAAAATTCTGAAAGGTTTTGTTTTAAATTACGTTATTAAAAGCCCTGATTTACAAATACTTGAATATCGAGGGCAACAAATTGTCATGGAATTATTTGAAGCTTTTAATGCCGGACCCTTACGGTTTTTACCGGAGCAGGTGAAAACACTGTGGAAAGCACAAAAAGGAGATATCTCTCGTGAAAAACGCGTGATTGCCGATTATATTTCCAGCCTTACCGACAATCATGCCCTGCGCTTACACTCGCGTTTATTCAGTAGCCATCAAAGTGCAGCAATGATTGGCGAACATAGCTTTTAGCATTATGGGTGTATAGCTACACCCCTGACTCTTATACACAATTATGAGTAACCAATAACCAGACAATTATTAGTCTGCATAATTCAAAAGACAGATGCGGCAGGGAGGTCCCATCCATTTTTCTTGTCGTGAATAACTGCTTTAGCAATGAAAATCATGGAGGATTTTCCTAATCTCAGCCAGTACAGGGACGTAATGTCTGAGATGGTGCGTAAAAAGTAGTTGCTCTCGACAAGATTAAAAAAATGGCTAGGCAGCCTTTCTTTTGGGCGAGTTATGCGACAGCATAGTGTCACGAGCGGGCTAAGCTCTGCGTGCCCTGTTTTCTTTGGCTGCACAAAGAGCATAGCTCCCTCGAACTGCGAAACTAAGTTTCGGTTTCTCATCGCTTATACGCCGTCAAAGGCGAAATACATCCGATGAGTAAAAATCACTCTCGTATATCATTTAGTTCCTCTTTTATACATCAATAGCGGACTTCTGTGTAAGAGTCAGAGCTACACCCTTACCTTAAGGTATCAGGGGTATATAACCCCTTAATCACCGCCCTGTGCTGCGACATTAATATGTGCTAGCGATACAGGGTAATTACGTTGTTCCGCCAGTTTTTCTGCCTGTGCATTGATTGCCTGCTCAGTAAGGCTTTCCGTGCTCGGGAAAAAACGCTTTGTTGTAAACGCCATATCGAGCAGATTATGCGCAATCATCTGCTGCACAATCTCATCTGCCGAGGTTAACACCGATGATGCTTTGACCGTTTCGCAACGCGCATATCTTGCCCCGACAAAAGAGACCGTTGCCGCTCTTAAACTGGGCTCTTCTCCCGGTATCTGCTGGGCACCGAACAAGGGTTTAGCGCCTATCTGCGCAGACTTAAAGCCTGGAATATAAGGCGTAAGATGGTTGATCGAACGTTGTGTTCGTTCAACAATCTCATTTTCAGTCCACTGATGGTCGATTTTGTTAATAAATTTTTCGGCCAATTCGGGTTGCGCACTTAGCTCATTACTTGCGACCAGGCCCTGTTTAAACAAGGTAATATCTTCGGTCATACCGTGCAGTTGAAAATAAACGCCCGGATAAGGCGTAAATTGCGCCATGCCATTT
>JBATHQ010000067.1:0-10391 GCA_049667005.1 Psychromonas sp. | reverse complement strand
TTCAGTTTCCTTGTTTAATTTTTCTTGTAGACGTTTTTTCTCTGCATCAAGCTTCTCTTTTATCACCCCTTGTGTGTCCAGTGAAAATTTTGGTGCTGTGAAAGGGCCTTTAATCAGCAATGGAATGGATAGGCCATCAAGATCCGTTTGTGCAGTCTCTTCATCACTCTTAGACAACGGTGTGATACTTAAACGGTAATCTAAGGTTGCTTTGATAATATCAGCCAGGCCACCGCCATCAAGGCGCATCACCGGAGAAAGCATCAGCAACTTCTGGTTGTCTACTATGCCGCTGTTTACAGTGAAATTTCCGGACAATAAGGCAAAGTCGGTTTTTTTAATATCAGCTTCAGTCGGCAGCGTTTTTCCCTGAAGTTTAGCTTTTAAGGTGCGCACCTCTTGAGGAATGTTAACGCCGTATAGCTCTCCATCGGTTAATTTAAAATCACCATTGCCGGTTAATCCTGTTTTTATTTTACTTGCCGTTAAACCTTGTCCTTTGCCGGAAAAATTAAAAGCAGTGGTACCACTCAGGTAATCTATTTTAGCCGCATCAATCAGTAACGGACGTATCTGCACTCCTTTCAAATTAGTTACTATCTGGTAGTTGTTTAGCTCTCCGGTATTTTCAATATTGGCATCTACAGTCAATAAACCCTGATATAGCTCTGCTGTTAACGGGGTTAGCTGCGCTTTACCATTTCTAACCATAATTTTTGAGTCAATTTTACCAATTGTCAGACCGGATACTTGAACTCCTTCAATGGATAGTGTGCCGTCGATATTTAAGCTGTTTAACATGCTCAGATCTGGCTCTTTTTCCTGTGCATTTTTGCTTGCTGTTTCAGCGGGATTGCTTTCAGTTGTTTCTGTTTGTTCAGTTTCTGGGAAATAAGGAGTCAGATCCCATTGATCTCCTTTCAGGTTAAAACGCACCGTGGTTAATTTTTTAGTTTGTACAGAAAGATCACCCGAGAGCTGGATTTGATCCACCTTTACGAACAAGTTACTTACTTCCGCTTTCATATTGTCGAGGTTATATTTTATATCCGCATTGATAGCGCTGTTTATTTTACCATTGGGCAGGTCTTCACCGGTCAATAAAGCGCCAAGGGCAAGCTGGTTAAACTGGATGGTTGTTAAATCGTCTGATACGAGTACTTTTGATTGCAAATTTATTTCGGCAGCCATGGCGTCGATAATGGCGTCTGTCTGCACCGATAAATCGGTTTCCTGTCCAAGTGCAAATTCACCCAGGTGAATTTTTTTGATGTTAACTTTATTGGTTGTACCTGTTTTTAGATCCTGGATTTCGATTTGAGCATCATTGATATTAATTCCCGCTAAGTGCATATTTTCCGGTGTAAAAAAATTACTCTCTTCAGCCTTGCTTTGATCTGCAACTGGTGAAACTGTTTTTTGTTGTGTGTCTGATTTGTTTGCAGCGCTACCCATATTATCCAGATTTGAGCTGCCGTCTTTATTGGTGATCATATTAAAAACCAAACCGTTTAATGTTAATTCGCCAATTTGAATTTGACCTTTTAATAACGGTAATAGATTGATACCAACCATGGCCTGATCAATTTTGAGTAGGTTTTTGCGATTAAATCCATTCGGGTTATGAAGTTCAATCTCTCCGCTACTAAAAGCTAACTTTGGATAAAACGCCCAACTAATATCGCCATTGATAGACAGATCCCGGTTAATCGTATTTTTGACTTGAGTTTGAATTTGTTGTTTATAGTCATTGGGATCTATTTTCATCATTAATGCAACTGCGGCGAGTATCAAAACAACTGCCAGCCCTGCGAATAATTTAAGTAATAGTTTCATTGAATTTTCCTTATTGCTGTGACTTATTAAATTGTAATCTCTTACAAGCTAGACTGATTTTTTAGCGTGCGATTACTTTTTCATAGTGAAACTGGCTTTTAGTTTATGCAGCAACGTCATTATTAAAAGGACAACAAATCCACTCAGCATACCTATCAAACCATTGCCTATGGTTATATAACTTGCTGAAAGGTAATCAATCTCCGGTAAATTGGCGATGATGATCTCCAGTAGATGATGAATGGAGGGGATGCTATGGACAACAATACCGCCACCGACTAAGAACATGGCAACGGTGCCAACAATGGTTAATAGTTTCATTAATTTTGGTGCTAAGGCGATAAGGCCGTTACCCATGACACTGAGCATCCCTTTGCCGGCACTTTTTTCTTGTAAATAAAAACCCAAGTCATCTAATTTTACGATACCCGCGACTAAACCGTAGACCAGTACGGTGACGCAAATACCAATAAAGCTCATGACCAATACCTGAGTGAAGAAAGGTAAGTGTTGTACAATACCTAATACAATCGCGATAATTTCAGCCGATAAGATAAAGTCAGTTCGAATTGCGCCCTTAATTTTTTTCTTTTCATATGCAGCTATCTCAGTGGGGGAATGATCAGCTGTTATGGTTAACGAAGATTTGTTATCCTGTTGATGGTGGAAAAACTTTTCAAATATCTTTTCTGCCCCTTCAAAACAAAGATATAAACCACCTAATAATAACAAGGGGAGGATCAGCCAGGGGGCAACGGCACTGATCAGTAGGGCAGCAGGCACCAATATTAATTTATTAATAAATGAGCCTTTTGCGACGCCCCAGACGACGGGGATCTCCCGCTCCGCTTTCACTCCGCTGACCTGATGTGCATTTAAGGCGAGATCATCACCTAAAACACCTGCCGTCTTGCGCGCTGCCACTTTAGACATCACCGCCACATCATCCAATACAGATGCAATATCATCAAGTAGTGTTAATAAAGTTAAACCTGCCATGTAATCTCCTATTACCGATGGACCCAAGCAGTTTGGGTATAAGCAAAGCACTAACTAAAATGGCTAGAGTTTTACATACTGTTATTTATACTTATTATTGACAAATAATCAATGCGTTGTGAAAGAATTAGGGTGATTGAGGCAAAAAGAGTGGTGGTCTTTTCGTGTGCAGTTCGCAGGGGCTGTGTGTTGACAGTGTGGTTAATTTTTTCCTGAATAACAGAGGTAAAAATACCTATCTATGCCCATCTTTCTTGAATATTTTTTGTCAGGAGCAGGCTCGGTGATCATGGCAAAGATATTAGTCATCTGCCGTGGAACTGTTTTTAAACAGAGCAAAAACAATCAAGCTTGTTAGTAATTTCCGTTATACTCATGCCTTAATCATTATCGGGAAAATAATTTGTCATCTACGCCAGCCCCAGAAATAAAATTACTGACCACCTCACCTGACTTCGTGCCTGATTCTTTTATTAAGATTGCGACCTTTAATCTGTTCAATTATCTCGAGCCGCCTTATGCGTATTATGATTTTGAGCGGATTTACAGCGCTGAGCAATGGGCGAAAAAACAGAAGTGGATAACGGATTATCTCAATGAATTTAAACCTGATCTGATTGGCTTTCAGGAAGTGTTCAGCAGCGACTCATTGCGAGAATTACTCGCCGGTTTGGGCTATCCGTTTTTCCAGGTAGTCGATCAGATGGAAGTGATTGATGGCTTTATCTGCCGTAGTCCGGTAGTGGCGATTGCATCAAAATACCCCATTATTGATATTCAAGCTGTTTGTCCGGATCCGGCGCTTGCTGTGGCAATGGGGCTCAAGGATGATTTCTCCTTCAGCCGACAGATACTGCGCGCAACTATAAAGTTACCGCATATTGGCGACACTGACTGTTATGTGGTGCACTTTAAATCCAAGCGTCCCATGTTGGAACATGAAAACAGTGCGCAGCTCTCAGCAGAAAAAAACATTATTGAAAAACTCAAGGCACAAGCGCTCGGCGGCTGGGGCTCGACGATTCAACGCGGCAGTGAAGCGGCTTTATTAATGGTTAATATGATTGCGCGAAGGGAGGAAACCGGACAGCCGATGATCTTAATGGGTGATTTTAATAATACTCTGGCTGACGGAATATTAACCCACCTGATCACTGATAGCCTGCGCTTTACTGCAAAATATGACAGTGACAGCTATCTTGATAAATATTGTCTGAAAGATGCATGGGATC
Organism: Psychromonas sp.; assembly: GCA_049667005.1. Classification (GTDB taxonomy): domain Bacteria; phylum Pseudomonadota; class Gammaproteobacteria; order Enterobacterales; family Psychromonadaceae; genus Psychromonas. The sequence continues at coordinate 6,324 of JBATHQ010000067.1, read as the reverse complement.
TGTTTCAAACAACGGATAATAATAGCGGGCAAGCAGTGCGTAAAGCGACCCATTATTTCGGAGAATCTAGCTCGGTCCTGGATTATATTTTATTATCCCGGGAATTCGATGCTAACTATCATTTGAGCTTGTTTGAAGTGAGTGACTACCAAACCTACGATCGGCATTTAATCAATCCTATTTTTGACCGTGACGGGGAAAGTACCGATCACGGTGTGGTCTTAATCACCCTGCAATTACGCTCATAGTTGGCATTAATTAGCGAGCAGAAAAAACAGTTCTATCAAGGTGATAATAAATAGAACGGCAGATAACGTCTGCCAGAACTTCACTGGATTACGTTCGATTAGCGGGCTCAGTTCCCGTGCTTCGAGCAATTCAGTATTAGGCGTGTAGAGATCTGTGGTAAATTCACTCAGCGCTTGATAGCGCTGCCCGACCATCGGCTGGGTCGCTTTTTTAAAGACGGGATCAAGCCAGGTGGGCAGATCCGCTCTGAATTGATTGAGCGGTCGGTATTTCCACTGCATATCCCGTACTCTTTGCACTGATTGTGTTTGTAATGATTTGTAAGGCAGTTCACCGCTGAGCAGTTCATAACCGATAACGGCAATGGAAAAAAGATCTGAAAAGGTCGTGGCTTTTTCACCGTTTAGATACTCCGGTGCAATATAGTCCGTCGCACCTAAAGGCTGATCCTCTGAAGGTGTTGCAGCAATTTCATCCAGCGCATCAATTTGTATCGTGCCGAAATCAATCAGTTTAACCGAGTTGTCCGCCAGTATCATAATATTTTCCGGTTTAAAATCACGGTGTACTAAGCCTGCACGCTGCAGGACTCTGGCGCAACTGATAATATTGCTGATAATCTCCCTTGCTACTTCTAAAGGCGGTTTGGGATTATCATACATCCATTGGCGCAGGGTAATACCTTCAATGTATTCACAAATATGGTACAAAAACGGGGACGACTTTATTCTTGGCAGAATTTTCATGATGCGCGGATCATTGAGCTTACGTCCGACCCAGCGTTCTTTGGCAAAGCCATCGAGATAGACCAGATCATCAGCAAAATTTTGTGACGGCATTTTTAGCACGACCCGTTGCTGATCCTGCTGATCAAGTGCCAGGTAAACATGACTGCGCGGCCCTTCATGTAATACCTTTTCAATAATAAAGCGGTCAATTTCATTACAGCGCTGCAAAGCGGGCGGAATGGTTAAATGCGTTAAGCGTTGGTATAACTCGTTGACATCGAGCAGAGGAAGACTGGTTACCTGCAGTAACAGACAGGTTAAATTATCAGTGCTTTGTTGTTCACTGGCAAGATCTGCCAGATTTCGGGCTGCAGACTCAAGTTGCGTTGAGGTTAATGGCTGCTCCTGCAGACTGGCAAGTTGTTCAGTTAACTGCTTTTCAGTTACCCAGTCGTGAATACCGTCAGTGGACAGCAGAAACAGATCGCCTAGTTGTAGATCCAGGCGTTGAAAATCCACATCCAGGCGGTTATCCATTCCTAAAGCACGCACTAATACGCTATTTTTTCCGTATAAGTTGCGCGCGTGATCAGTCGTCAGTTGCTGCAGGTTACCATCGCGATAACGATACACCCGACTGTCCCCGACATGACAGATATAAGCACTGGCTGATTTGAAAATAACGGCGGTAAAGGTGGTGATCATTCCGTTATGACGAAGTTGATCAAGATGATTTTGTTGAAACAGCCAATCATTGAGGGAGTTGAGTACTTTACCCGCGGCCATTTTCACACTCCAGCTTTCCGGGGTGCTGTAATACTCTTCAATAAATTGACTGACGCTGGTTTGACTGGCATTTTGACTTCTGTTACTGCAGCTTACGCCATCAGCAATCGTCGCCACGATACCTTTATACTTTTTCTCTGAATGTAAAGTCGGCATCTTAACCGCAAAAGCATCCTGGTTAATATCTCGCGTACCGGTATCGGAGTAACCGCCGATACACAGTTCAAGTTTGTTGTCTGTTTGCGGGTGACGACTTACATTTTTTTTCATAGGGTTACACTTATATTTCTTAATGAACAAAGCGCTCCAAGATGCAAATCTTGAAGCGCTTTGTAATACACTAATAGATCCTAAGATTAATGGCTGACATCAATCATAGTAACACTGCCATCAGCATTTACTTCCGCCATTTGACCTTTTGGCTCGGCCATAAAGGCTAACGTCACCAGACCAATAAATGCGGTCACCGCAATCACGTAGAAGAAGGTCTGATAATCAACAAATGAAAGTACCGTTAAATAGACCACCGCACCGACATTACCATAAGCACCTGTCATACCGGCAATCTGTCCGGTCATACGGCGTTTAATCAGCGGCACTGTTGCAAATACCGCACCTTCACCCGCCTGAACAAAGAACGAACATAACATCGCCGCTGCAACCGCAATCCATAGCGTCCAGCCACTGGTAATTTGTGCCATTAACAGATAACCCAATGCCAAGCCTGCCGTTAATATCACTAAGGTTATCTTACGACCGCATTTATCAGAAATCCAACCGCCGCCTGGACGAGAAACCAGATTCATAAAGGCGTAAGAGGAAGCAACCATACCGGCAACCACGGGGGTTAATTCAAAGGTTTCAAGGAAAAACAGCGGCAGCATGGAAACCACAGCCAACTCTGAACCAAAGGTTGCAAAATAAAGGATATTTAATACCGCAACCTGCTTGAATTTATACTGATGAATTTCTGCAACAGGGGTGGTGAAAATGCCTTTATTTACTTTCCAAACCTGTGACCATTCGTAGAGATAAAGTGCAATCAATGCAGCATATATCGCATAAGTGACTTGTGCAGAGATCATATCAATATTAGCCGGTGAGAGTTTCCAGGCCAGTAATGCCAATGCCGCGTACATTGGGATTTTCATTCCTAACAGTAAGAAAAAATCACCTTTAGAGGTCACTTCCATTGCCGTTAAGTTGGCGGGTTTAAAATAGGTTGAACCCTTTGGCGTATCGCTAATATTGGTAAAAAAGATGACAGCAAAGATCAAACTTAACGCGCCGGTTACCGCCATCGCATAACGCCAGCCGTCTTCACCGCCAAACATTAAGGCAATGGTTGGCAGGGTAAAGGCTGCTGCTGCTGAACCAAAGTTACCCCAACCGCCATAGATACCTTCAGCGGTGCCTAGTTCATTATGCGGAAACCATTCTGAAACCAGACGGATGCCGATAACAAAACCCGCGCCGATAAACCCTAGTGCAAAGCGCGCGATAGCCGCTTGAATAAAGGTTTCGGCAAAGGCAAACATAAAGCAGGGGATGGCACAGATAGCCAACAGTGCAGAATAAACGATACGCGGACCAAACCTATCCGTTAATGAGCCGACGATCACCCGCGCAGGTATGGTCAGGGCAACGTTTAAGATCAATAAAGTTTTGATCTCTTCCGTGGTTAGACCAAGACTCTCTTTTACAGATTGCAGTAGTGGCGCGAAGTTAAACCACACGGCAAAGGTAATAAAAAATGCCATCCAGCTTAAATGTAGTGTTTTCATCTTTCCTGAAAAAGAGAAAAGGTTAAATGCAGGTTTATTCACAATGTTATCCTTTAATAATCTATATTAATCTCGGTTATTCAAAAGTAGGCGCTTAAATGGCTTGTTTAAGCTGAATTTCATTATTCTCTTTGCGTATTGAGTAGGTTTTCAGCTGTTGTTCCGGTTCCTCCAAACACTGTCCTGTCGCTAGATTAAAATGTTGTTTATACAAGGGCGAGGCGACATACATCTCTCCCTGCAGTGATGCCATAATGCCGCGTGATAACACGCTGGCCCGGGCAATAGGGTCGACATTATTGACAGCGTATAACTGCTCGCTGCGCTGGCAGTAAAAGATCGCCACGTGTTCCTCTTCAAACAACGCACAAATACCGGTGTTTGGCGTAAGATCCTGAAACTGGCAGACTGTTGTCCATTGACTCATCTTGATTCCCCTTATTCTGTTAATTCTAAAACTTCAATTGTCTGGATTTTCACCGGCTCTGCGGGAATACGTTGTTTACGGTCACGCTTAAAGGCTAGGTGGTTGTCTATCTGATCGCTGTTGATAAAGTGTTTAAAGCGTTTCAGTTTTTCCGGATTGCTGACAGTGGTTTTCCATTCACACTGATAGTTATCAATATTATTCTGCATCTCCGCCTCAAGCTCTGCGTTAATATTGAGCTTGTCTTCAATGACCACCTGTTTGAGGTAATCCAGGCCTCCTTCAAGGTTCTCCAGCCACACGGAAGTACGTTGCAGACGATCTGCGGTGCGGACATAGAACATTAAAAAGCGATCTACATATCTGGTTAAGGTATGGTCATCTAAATCAGATGCGAGCAGATCCGCATGACGGGGGCGCATTCCGCCGTTACCGCAGACATATAAGTTCCAGCCTTTGTCCGTGGCAATAATACCGACATCTTTACTTTGCGCTTCAGCACACTCACGCGTACAACCCGATACGCCAAATTTAATTTTGTGCGGTGAGCGCAGACCTTTATAGCGATTTTCCAGTTCAATGGCGAAACCGGCACTGTCTTTGACACCGTATCGACACCAGGTACTGCCCACGCAGGATTTAACGGTACGCAGTGATTTTCCGTAGGCATGACCGGTTTCAAAGCCGGCATCAATCAATTGTTGCCAGATAAGCGGTAATTCATGCAGCTGTGCACCAAAAAGATCCACTCGCTGGCCGCCGGTGATCTTGGTGTACAGATCAAACTCTTTGGCAACCTGGCCTAAGACAATCAGTTTATCCGGAGTGATTTCACCACCGGCAATGCGCGGTACCACAGAATAGGTGCCATCTTTTTGAATATTACCCAGGAAGATATCGTTACTGTCCTGTAGTTCCATATGCTGATCTTCAAGAATGTAATCATTCCAGAAAGACGCAAGGATAGAGCCGACAGCCGGTTTACAAATTTCACAGCCTAGACCGTTACCATGCTCGGTCAGTAGATGGTCAAAGCTTTTGATTTTTTTAACGCGGACAATATCTGCCAGCTCTTGACGAGAATGCTCAAAATGCTCACAAATATTGTTATTGACTTCAAAACCTAAATTAGCAAGCTCCGCATCTAATACCTGTTTAGTTAATGCCGAACAACCCCCGCAGCCGGTTGAGGCTTTGGTTGCCTCTTTAAGGTCGCTCATTGAGCAGCAGCCAGCCGCCACGGCACTTTTAATATCGCCTTTAGTGACATCGAAACAGGAACAGATAGCGGCTGTATCAGGCAGGGCATCGACGCCCAATCCACTCGCTTGTTCACCACCCGTATTGGGTAAAATGAGCACGGCAGGGTTTGCCGGAAGAGTCATATCATTGAGTAACAGTTGTAATAATGTACCGTAAGCTTCTGCATCTCCAACTAAAACGGCTCCGACTATTTTTTTACCGTCTTCAGAAACAATCAGACGTTTATAAACTTGTTCAATCTCATCGTGGTAGGTGTAAGACTGAGCACCGGGTGTTGTACCGTGCACTTCGCCGATACTGGCCACATCAATGCCCAGTAATTTCAGTTTGGTACTCATATCAGCGCCGCTAAATTCCAGTGCGTCCCCTTTAATATGTGCCGCTGCCACCTTGGCCATCTGGTAACCCGGAGCCACAAGGCCAAAGACAAAGTTATTCCACAGCGCACATTCGCCAATAGCATAGATATTGTCAATATTGGTCTGGCACTGATTATTAATAACAATACCGCCACGCTCGCCGGTGGTTAAACCAAACTGACGGGCTAATTCATCCTGCGGACGGATGCCTGCGGAGAAGATAATCGTATCTGTTTCTAAAAAGGTGCCGTCGGCAAAGTTCATACGGTAGCGACAGGTCTCACCTGCAATAATTTCCGTTGTCGCTTTGCCGGTATGCACCTTGACGCCAATCTGTTCAATTTTGCGGCGTAATAATTGACCGCCGCCATCATCTAACTGCACTGCCATCAGACGCGGAGCGAACTCTACTACATGCGTCTCCAAACCGAGATCTTTTACCGCTTTAGCCGCTTCTAAACCGAGTAAACCGCCGCCAATGACGACGCCCACTTTACTGACTTTACCCGAGGCGGTGATCGCTTCCAGATCGTCAATAGTCCGATATACGTGACAATGCGCTTGATCATTACCGGGAATAGGGGGGACAAAAGGATAAGAGCCGGTTGCCAGAATAAGTTTGTCATAGCTTTCAACACGCCCGCTCGCGGTAACCACCTGATTATTGGCGCTATCGAGTTGGGTCACTTTATCGTTGAGTACAAAGTTAATGCCATTTTTCTGGTAAT
>JBATHQ010000066.1:0-4998 GCA_049667005.1 Psychromonas sp. | reverse complement strand
TCTATCCGGCAGCAACCAGCTACTTGTCGGAGCTGGGTTTAACTGCTTCATCAATGACTAACTTAGGCCTTACATTTGATAATTCAGTTGCAGCTGCAATTGTGACAGAAACCAATGAGATGATGGCTGCCGTTGCTAAACTAAGCGAAGCAAATGCGACGCATGACTTTGCTGATACACAAGCACACATGCGTTTCTGTGCTGATGTTATCCGCGACTTGATGAATAAAGTGCGTTTACACGCTGATGCACTTGAAGGTTTAGTTGCTGATGAGTTATGGCCACTTCCTAAATATCAAGAGATGCTATTTATCAAATAGCGTTCAATTAGGGTAAACAAACTTAGTTGTTTACCCGCTACTTAATAAGTCTCACTTTATTTGCATAAAAAGTGAGACTTATTATTTAAAGTTACTTTGTAATATCCTTGATAAGGTTCGCTACAATTGATGGCATAAACGTTTTTCAAACGCTTCACAGTTTGAGTGTAAATTCGCCACAAATAGGCGGTTTTTATTGCCTTAATTGACATCCTGCACCACAATTGAGCTTTCTAATTCAAGGGGTTAATATTATGAAAAACAGCATCTTCGGCTTAGCAGCGTTGATTATTCTATTGTCATCAATTAATACATTTGCAGACAGTAAAATTTACCACTGGGTCGATGCGGATGGGAATACCCATTACGCAGATACAGCAACACCCGGTACTGAAGAGATTCAAGTAAGTAATAAAAATGTTGTCAGTCTGAGCAACATAATGCAGGAAGGTACCACTGAAGAGATTGGGTCTGTTGCCGAAGCGGTGCAAGAGTCGATCATTAAATATCGGGCAACCATTACTTCACCTTCAGATGACAGTGCGGTGCACAGTAATGACGGCGTCATTAATATCCAGGTAGAAACAGTACCTGAGAAAAAAAGTTTGCATAAATTACAACTGGTTTTAGATGGCAGGCCACTCGGCAGCCCACAAATTTCGACAACAATACGCACTTCAAATATTGATCGGGGCACGCACCAGATACAAGTCCAGTTACTAGATGAGAAAGGTAATATACTGGCACTAACACAGGTGGTGACAGTGCACTTACAACGAATGTCTGTCGGCTCGGCTTCATAAAGGACTGAAATGATAAATAATCAACCAAACGCACTCGTAGCTGCCATCCTTGAAGAAGCTAACACGGCATTCGTTATTCTCGATGCAAAATTAAAAATCATCTATGCAAACCCTGCGAGCGAGATATTATTATCACAAAGCACGCAACGTCTTTACCAGCAAAGCCTGCAACAAATTGCTAAACATTATCACTTCGATCCGGCTTATATTGAAAATATTTTTGTCCATCAAAATGCTTTCACTGAAAGTGAAACAACCCTGTTTATTGACGGGCACCCTACTTTGGTCGCATTAAGTGCGACCTATTTAAGCTTTGACGGTAAAGATTATGTAATTCTTGAGATGCACTGCATTGAGCAGCAACGTAAGATCAGCCAATTCCATTATCAGGAACATCAGCAGAAAGCCGCCAAAGATCTTGTCCGTGGACTTGCCCATGAGATAAAAAATCCGCTTGGTGGATTGCGCGGTGCAGCACAACTGTTAGAAGGTGAACTGCCCGATCCTGAGTTGAAAGAGTTTACGCAGATAATTATCGAACAGGCTGATCGATTAAGTGCATTAGTTAATCGTTTATTAGGCCCGCAGACATTAGGGCAACGCGCCCCGCATAATTTACATTCTGTACTTGAGAAAGTCCGAAAATTAGTCTGCTTGGATATGCCTGAACATATTCAGCTAAAAATTGATTATGATCCCAGTATTCCCGATTTTGAAATGCAGCCTGACCAATTACAACAAGCATTCTTAAATATCATTCAAAATGCGGTACAAGCGCTCAGCGTGAAGCCTGACAAGCACGCTGAAATAATTTTAAGAACACGTACAGCCCACCAGGTAATTATTAATGGCGAACTGCAACGTCTCACCGCTGAGATTAAAATTATTGATAACGGCCCAGGTATCCCCAATCATTTAAAAAACACCCTGTTCTATCCGATGGTAACCGGGCGCAGTGACGGTACCGGCTTAGGGTTATCTATTGCGCAGGAGCTGATTCAGCAGCACCGAGGCCGTATCGAATGTCACAGCGGCAACGGTCGCACTGAGTTTATTGTCTACTTGCCGTTCGCCATCTGATTGACTAAATTAAATCAATACATGCGTATTTGATTGTAGTGATAGCAAGTGCATTGAAGATGCGATTTTGTATTGGCCGGAAAAATTAACATTAACAAGGTATGAGTTACAGGAAGTCGTTCTTTTCCCTTGCAAACTCATTACGTAGATAGGGTTGATTTTAACCAGCAAGAGTGATCTCACATTTGATCCATTTGCTACAATTATTAAACACTTAAAAAGGAAAATTATAATGGCTTCAGCTTGGATTGTGGATGATGACCACGCTATTCGTTGGGTTTTAGAGCGTACATTAAAAGCTGAAAATATTGAATATGCTAGCTTCCCCGATGGTGAATGCTTATGGCGACAACTGGAAAAAGAGCAGCCTGAGGTTATTATTTCAGATGTGCGTATGCCGGGTATGAATGGGTTAGAGCTAATGGAGCGTATTCATGAACGTTTTCCGTCGATTCCAATCATTATCATGACCGCGCACAGCGATCTTGACAGTGCGGTAAATGCTTATCAAAGTGGTGCATTTGAATATTTGCCAAAACCCTTTGATATTCATGAAGCCACCGCGTTAATTCAACGGGCAATCAGCCATAGTATAGAATTAAAACAAAACAAAAAAACGCCGGAGGTGCTCCTCGCAACACCTGAAATTATTGGCGAAGCACCTGCTATGCAGGAGGTTTTTCGCGTTATTGGTCGCTTATCGCGTTCCAGTATGAGCGTTTTAATCAATGGCCAGTCAGGAACCGGTAAAGAACTGGTTGCACAAGCACTTCATAAGCACAGCCCACGCAAAGATAAGACCTTTATTGCCTTGAATATGGCTGCTATTCCCAAAGATTTGATTGAAGCTGAGCTGTTTGGCCATGAAAAAGGCGCATTTACCGGTGCAGCGGCAAATCGCCAGGGACGTTTTGAACAGGCAGATGGCGGTACACTTTTTTTAGATGAAATTGGCGATATGCCGTTAGATGTTCAAACTCGTTTGTTGCGCGTCTTAGCTGATGGTCAGTTCTATCGGGTGGGTGGGCATCAGGGGATCAAAGTAGATGTGCGCATTATCGCGGCGACCCATCAAAATTTAGAAAAAAAAGTACAATCCGGTGACTTCCGTGAAGACCTTTATCATCGTCTGAATGTGATCCGTATCCAACTGCCCGCATTAAAAGATCGTCGCGAAGATATTAGTTTATTGGCGCAACACTTTTTAAATCAGATTGCCAAAGAGTTGAACGTCAAAAGCAAACAACTCACGCAGGAAACTAAAGAGTATTTAGGTCAGTTACCCTGGCCCGGGAACGTCCGTCAATTGGAAAATATATGCCGTTGGGTAACCGTCATGACTAGCGGACAAGAGGTCCATATCTATGATTTACCGCCGGAGCTCACCATTCAGGAAACCCCAAATATTGATGACGACAATATACTTTGGCAAAAATATTTACGCGAGTGGACCTTAGCCGAATTAAAACAGGGAAAGGAGAATATACTCGCCAATGCGATGCCTGAAATTGAGCAAATCATGCTTAATGCGGCATTACAATTTACCCAGGGTAAAAGGCAGGAAGCCGCTAAGTTACTTGGCTGGGGAAGAAATACGCTGACCCGTAAATTAAAAGAGTTTAATATTCAATAAATCCCCCTCCCGCTTACGAACTGATAAGCGGGACCCGGCATGCACTATTATGGTGTCTTTAAATGCTCTTGCAGTAGCTGTAAGGATGGATTCTCCCGGTTAAGGCTACCACTCGTTGAAAAACCCTCCACCTCACTATCAACCCAGCGTAACAGACCAAATTTTAAGGAAAATATAGCATCCTGATTAGAGTCTCCATAGAGCTCAATCAGCTGGCTATTTTTGACCAGATAAAGCTCTTGTATAACGCTATTTAAGTTATCAACGGTTAAAGGGATGTGCGGATTTTCACTGCTGATATTGATATTCTGCGAACGCGCCTGTTTTATAAAAATCGTTTCCACCGGCAGCAACAACGGTTGTTGTTTTTGCTCCGTTTGCGGCGAACCGGAAATATTAGCGAAAGGAGGAATAACTAAATTCATATCCTTTAATAGTAATGACTCTATGGTGATTGAGTTAATCGTCGGCACGGATGAAACAAGCGGATCAACCGCTAATAAAGCCTGCGCCCGTAAAGTTAACTCGCCGTCAAAAACATGAGTAAGCAACTGCTCGATGATCACTGTGTTTTGATCTACGCTTAAATCCAGCTGGCTATCGCTCATAACAATCTTAGGCAAGTCTGATAAGTCCAGCTCGATACCTTGTATTACCGCTGTAAGCGGCCCCTGCAGCAGATTCGGCTGAATCTGATTATCGGCAATAACACGCAGATCAGTTACGCTAACGTTCGCCTGCTGGAGTCGTAGTTTATCTCCGCTATGCTCAAGCTCAGCATGCAAATCAAGCACACGCAACTGCTTTATAAACAACTGCTGCCAGGGCAGCAATGCGCGCTTATCTGCTGTTGACTTATCTTTTTCTGTCGCGATTAATCCCTTCAATCCTGACTCATCGAGATTGATATTCGCACTGACAATTTCAATTAACTCAATCTCTAACTCGCGCTCCCATAAATCAAACGCTCCTATCTCTACGTTTAGCTGCTTGATCTGCACTACCTCATCTTGGTCAATAAATAGTACAACATCCTTTACCGAAAAACGGGAGTTGTTATATAAATCTCGATCAATAGATTGAAAACTGATCTGGTAACCTGATGATTGGGTAATCTGCTTGCTGATCCAATTGCCATATTGGTTAATATCAAAAAAGCGGA
>JBATHQ010000065.1:0-10243 GCA_049667005.1 Psychromonas sp. | reverse complement strand
CTAGAAACACGATTTAAAATGGTCAGCACTGCGGTCGATAATCTTATTGCCGCGCTCAATGGTGATATCACAAAAAACTGCGCAAACGCGAACTTAATGAGCTAAGTAATCACAAATAAATAGTCAGTCGTCAGTTGATAGCACGTAGTTCGAATATTTGTTACTGCTGGCGCAATTTTTCCTGCGTAACCCGTTACAGCACTGTAAAGGCAAACCACAGTAGTACCGGCATGGTAAACAAGGATAACAAGTTTCCATAAAGTACCATTGCCGCAACCGCGGGGCCATCTAGTTGATACCTTTCGGCAAATAAATAGTTCATCACGGCTGGCGGCAACATGGTAAACAGCACCATCATCTGCAGTTGAATGTGCGTTAAGGGGATGAAGAACTGTATTACTGTAAAAGTAATTGCGCCGGTAAGCAGAGAGGTTAGGGTACTTATCAGTCCAATTTTTATGCCTGAACGGTTTAAATAAATCAGCTGACTGCCTAATGAAAACAGCATTAACGGGATGGCACTTTCGCCGAGTAAGCTGGCAGCCTCCAAGACAGGTTTCCAGATATCTACATGGGCTAAATTAAGGGTCAGTGCCAAAACAGTGGCATACATGATCGGCATTTTGAATAATTGTTTTATACCCTGCTTATTGGCGCCGCTGATAATAAAAAGCCCTAAGGTCATCTGCAGGCAAGTTGATACCACCATCAATAATACCGCGTCACTCTTAACCATCTCACCAAACGTATACACGAACAGAGGTATCGCTAAATTGCCACTGTTGCGAAACATATGAGGAGGGATCCATACTTTACTGTCCAGGCGATAAATGCGGCATATCAACCACATCAGCAGGCCGGGAAGGATCACTGCAATCAGGCTGGCTGAAATAAGATTCAGCTGTTTTGCGCCTAAAGGCATATTCACTAGAGAGGCAAACACCAGCGCCGGGGCAAAGTAATCTAAATTCAGTTTGTTGATTGGCCCCATATTGATTGAAGTTCGACGCGCGCATAGGTAACCCGCTACGATAACCGCAAACATGGGAAATAAAATTTCGATGATGCGAAATAACATTATAATAATTCAAATAGGTAGGAATGCATTAATAACCGCCTTTATGCCCAAGCTGCTCACGCCATGGAATTTCACCCCAAGATAGATCACTTTGAGCGCAAGCGCATCATTTTTGTCAGCTTTTTTGTTTTTGTTTTACGCCGTCACTAATTCGTAACAAATATCTTTGCAGCATGTTCAAAGCATTTATTCACCAAATCGCTCTTTAGCGTTATACAAAACATTGTTTCATTATTTGTAAGATGTGATTTTGATCACGCCGCATTGTTACTAAATATATTAATATTATAATCCTATTGTATTACATAACTAATCGGGCTGATGAAACTTTGCTTATTACAACAGCAATAGGTTTATATTTATCTATTTTTTTTGCTGGCAAGTCATAAACTTTTATTTCTGTGAAGTCACATGCATTACCAGCGAGATAAGGAGTTTTTAGTAGCGGGAAATTCCTGCATGCTGCAAAGGACAAATCGATATCGGGTATCAAGTTGATTTTTGACGCTGTAGCATTTTTACAACATCCGAATAACAACTGTGATAAATTGGTCCTACCTTTTATTGATGTCGAATGTGGTTGAAAATATTTTCCTGTATTTCTTGATTTACATCAATATAAACTGGACGTCTAAGAAAATAATTGTTAATTTACGTGACTAAAAGTAAATTGGTAATACCATGTGATTTGCCGACCAACTTTCCGTTTATTAAAGGCATTATCTATTAAGGGTATTATGGCTTACGCAAAAATAAAGCAGCCTAAACTTGCGGATGTAATTGAGAACCGTCTCGAGAGTATGATTTTGGATGGATCTTTAGAGCTAGGTGAGAAACTGCCTCCCGAACGTGAACTGGCAAAACAATTTGGTGTTTCTCGTCCATCGTTGCGTGAAGCAATTCAGAGATTGGAATCTAAAGGATTACTGGCTCGCCGTCAGGGCGGCGGGACTTACGTTAAAATTGAATTAAGATCAGAACTGACGGATCCTTTATTTGAATTATTAAATACGCATCCCGAATCCCAATATGACTTATTAGAATTTCGCCATGCATTAGAAGGTTTTTCCGCATATTACGCAGCGCTGCGCGGAAGCGCAGCAGATTTTGATAAAATTAAGCACTGTTTTAGTGACATAGAAAAGGCGCAGCGGGACAATAATCTCGAATTAGAAATTCATTGTGTTGCTTTGTTTTATATGTCGGTAATAGAGGCCTCCCGTAATGTGGTCTTTATTCATTTAGCACGCGGTATTCAGCCTCTGCTTGAAAAAAATATCGCTGATAATGTCAAATTACTTTATCAGTACCCTGACGTTGCTAAAAAAATTCATGAACACCGCCTACAGTTTCTTAATGCCATACTTTCTAAAGAGCCGAAGAAAGCGCAGGAGGCATCTGAAAAGCATTTGATTTATATCGAAGAAACACGCTTGGAAAAATTACGGGAAGAGAGCTCATTCAGGCGCGAACTCGGGCATTTTTAAGTAAGAGCAATTAAAGCAATACAAAAAGTGAGTTGGAGTTAACCATACGTTTAGTACTGTTACGTAAAGAAAGTGATTGATATCTTTATTTTTTGCTTTTGAAAAACAGTTAATAAAATTAGCTTTTTAGATTACTTATTATCAGGACATTTTTTTAAACGTGTTGATACAAAGGTAATGGTTAATCTAAATGGTTTTGAAATAAACGCTTAGCTTAACGGCTGAGATTATCTAGTGATAAACAAAGGAACCGGTCATGACTGACATCCTAAACAGTGATATTGATTCGCAAGAAACCTCTGAGTGGCTTGATGCACTGGCTACTATTATCGAAGATGAAGGGACTGAACGTGCTCAGTTCATCATTAAAAAACTAACTGAGCAAGCTCGTATAGAGGGTGTCAAGTTACCAACGGACATTAATACCAGTTATGTTAATACCATTCCGTTGGCAAAGCAGCCAATGTATCCTGGTGATTTTGCTATAGAACGCCGCCTTCGTTCAATTATTCGCTGGAATGCGATCATGATTGTAATGCGCGCCTCGAAAAAAGAGTTGGATTTGGGAGGCCATATGGCTTCTTATCAATCTGCAGCGGCATTCTACGAAGTCTGTTTTAACCATTTCTTTCGTGCATCGAATGAAACTGACGGCGGTGATTTAGTCTATTATCAAGGTCATATCTCTCCTGGTATCTACGCACGTGCTTTCGTAGAAGGGCGCCTAACGGCTGAGCAGCTTGATAACTTCCGTCAGGAAGTTGATGGTAAAGGTCTGCCTTCTTACCCGCACCCGAAGCTGTTACCTGAATTTTGGCAGTTCCCGACGGTATCGATGGGACTTGGACCAATTGCAGCGATTTATCAGGCGCGTTTCTTAAAATATCTCCATGGTCGTGGTTTAAAATCAACTGAAAATCAGCGTGTTTATGCCTTCTTGGGTGATGGTGAGATGGATGAGCCGGAATCTCGAGGTTCTTTATCATTTGCTGCGCGTGAAAAACTGGATAATTTATGTTTCTTAGTAAACTGTAATTTACAACGCTTAGATGGCCCGGTAATGGGTAACGGTAGTATTATCCAGGAGCTGGAGGGCCTATTTCATGGTGCTGGCTGGAATGTGGTCAAAGTTATCTGGGGCGGCAACTGGGATTCTCTGCTTGCACAAGACGTATCAGGTAAACTGCTGCAATTAATGGAAGAAACCGTTGATGGTGATTATCAGAACTTTAAATCCAAAGATGGTGCTTACGTGCGTGAGCATTTCTTCGGTAAATACCCTGAAACAGCAGCGTTAGTCGCAACATGGACAGATGAAGAGATCTTCGCTCTTAAACGTGGTGGCCATGACTCATCGAAGCTTTATGCGGCATTCAAAAACGCGCAGGAGACGCAGGGTAAACCAACCGTTATTCTGGCTAAAACCGTTAAAGGTTACGGTATGGGCGCTGCCGCTGAGGGTAAAAATATTGCTCATGGCGTGAAGAAAATGAATGAGTCACATATTCAAAGTTTACGTGATCGTTTAGGCTTGCAGGATCTGTTAAGTGATGACAAAGCGGCAACACTACCCTACTTAACACTTGAAGAAGGCTCTGAAGAATACCAATACTTGCACGGTCATCGAAAAGCGCTATTAGGTTACACACCTAAACGTTTACCTAAGTTTTCTGAAAAACTTGCGGTACCAGAGTTGGAGACATTCGCTCCGCTTTTAGGTGAGCAAAAGCGTGAAATATCAACAACAATGGCTTATGTACGTATCCTGAATATTCTATTGAAAGACAAAGGTATTGGTAAAAACATTGTTCCAATTATTGCCGACGAAGCGCGGACGTTTGGTATGGAAGGTCTGTTCCGTCAAGTGGGTATTTATAACCCACATGGCCAGGAATACATACCGGAAGACCGTGGCGTTGTGTCGTACTACAAAGAAGCAACTTCTGGTCAAGTGTTACAAGAAGGTATCAACGAACTTGGTTCAATGTCTTCCTGGGTAGCTGCTGCAACATCTTACAGCACTAACGACTTACCAATGATCCCATTCTACATCTACTACTCTATGTTTGGTTTCCAACGTGTTGGTGATATGGCATGGATGGCGGGTGACCAACAAGCACGCGGCTTCTTATTAGGTGCGACTGCAGGTCGTACAACACTAAACGGTGAAGGTTTACAGCATGAAGATGGTCACAGCCACATTCAGGCGAACACCATTCCTAACTGTATCTCTTATGATCCGACGTTTGCTTACGAATTAGCGGTTATCATTCAAGATGGTATTGAGCGCATGTATGGTGAGAAACAAGAGAACATCTACTATTACCTAACTGTGATGAATGAAAACTACGCAATGCCTGCAATGCCTGAAGGCGCTGAAGAGGGTATTCGTAAGGGTATTTACAAGTTTGCTTCATTGCCTGGTAAGAGCAAAGTACAACTACTAAGTTCTGGTACTATCATGAACGAAGTCCGTGCTGCTGCGCAGATCCTAAGCGAAGAATATAACGTGGCTTCTGATATCTTCTCGGTTACTTCATTCAATGAGCTAACACGTGACGGACAAGACGTTGAACGTTTCAATATGTTAAACCCTGAAGCTGAGCAAAGAACTGCCTACATTACTGATGTACTTGGTAATGAGCCAACAATTGCTGCAACGGATTACATGAAAAACTATGCAGAGCAAGTACGTGCGTATATTCCTGCAGTTTCTTACAAAGTATTAGGTACTGACGGTTTCGGTCGCAGTGATAGCCGTGAAAACTTACGTCGTCACTTTGAAGTTAATGCCGGTTACGTTGTGGTCGCTGCATTAACTGAATTAGCTAAACGTGGTGATATTGAACGTAAAGTTGTCACTGAAGCGATTGCTAAGTTTGCTATTGATGTAAACAAAGTCAACCCATTATTTGCATAAATCAGTCTCGGTGTTAATCAAGGCTAACACCGACTTTTATTGATTAGGAAAAATATTATGTCTGAATTAAAAGAATTTTTACTACCTGATATTGGTGCTGATGCGGCTGATATTACTGAAATTTTGGTTTCTGTTGGTGACACTATCGCCGTAGATCAAGATATTTTAACCATTGAAGGTGATAAAGCATCAATGGATGTGCCATCATCGGTTGCTGGTGTTGTTAAAGAGATTAAAGTAAATGTCGGTGACAGTGTTTCTGAAGGTATTGTAGTGCTGGTTGTTGAAGTCGCTGGTGCAGCAGGTGCATCTGCTGAAGCGCCAGCTGCTGAAGCCCCTGCCACTGTTGAAACTCCAGAGCCTGTAACGGAAGCGGTAGCACCTGTTGCACAAGCAACAAGCGCAGTGAAAGAGTTATGTGTTCCAGATATCGGCGGTGATGACGTTGAAGTCACTGCTATTTTAGTTGCCGTTGGTGATACCATCACTGCAGATCAAGACGTTATTACTGTTGAAGGTGATAAAGCATCAATGGACGTACCGGCACCCTTTGCCGGTGTAGTGAAAGAAATTAAAGTCGCTTTGGGTGATAAAGTTTCTGAAGGTTCATTGATTTTCATGGTCGAAGTGCAGGGTTCTGCTGCTCCAGCGCCTGCAGCTGCAACTCCGGCGCCTTCTGCATCAGTTGCTGCGGCTCCAACTCCGGTTGCCCCTGCTGCTACTGCTCCACTGGCTCCTTTGCAAGTATCTATCGCCGGTTCAATTAAAGCCTCTCCTTCTGTGCGTCGTACTGCGCGTGAGTTTAACTTAGATCTTGCTGTTATTCCTGCAACCGGCCCTAAAGGCCGTACGACCAAAGAAGATGTACAGACTTATGTTAAAGCACAGTTGCTGCTGGCTAAATCTGGTGGCGGCGCGGGCGGCTTCCAAGTGGCTGCTTCTCCAAAAGTTGATTTTGCTAAATTTGGTGAAGTTGAAGTTAAGCCACTTTCTCGAATTCAGAAAATCTCTGGCCCAGCTCTGCACCGTAACTGGGTCACTATCCCGCATGTTACCCAATTTGATGAAGTTGATATCACTGAACTTGAAGCATTCCGCCAAGAGCAAAATGCGGTTGCCGCGAAGCAGGACTTAGGGCTTAAAATCAGTCCGCTGGTATTTATGATGAAAGCTGTTGCTAAAGCGCTGCAGCAATATCCTAACTTCAACTCATCACTTTCTGAAGATGGCGAAAGTTTAATCCTGAAGAAATACTTCAATATCGGGATTGCCGTTGATACACCAAACGGTCTGGTTGTACCTGTGGTAAAAGATGTGTTAAACAAAGGCATCTACGATATCAGTCGTGAAATCGGTGAAATTTCTAAGAAAGCACGTGCCGGTAAATTAACGGCTAAAGATATGCAGGGTGGCAGCATGACTATCTCCAGTCTTGGTGGTATCGGTGGCACACAATTTACACCTATCGTGAACGCACCTGAAGTTGCTATTTTAGGCGTTTCAAAATCAGCAATGAAACCGTTATGGAATGGTAAAGAGTTTGCGCCTCGCTTAATGGTTCCGCTTGCACTTTCCTATGATCACCGTGTAATCGATGGTGCAGATGGTGCTCGCTTCATTACAGCGATCAACAATTATCTATCTGATTTACGTACGCTAATTTTATAATTGTGTTAACAGGTCGGCATTTGTCGACCTTTTGTTTTGCATTTGTTTAACAATTACATAGACTCGAGAAACTGCAATCGTTTTTCCAGCGTAACGGCTAATATATAGAGGTTAAAATGAGTAAAGAAATTAAAGCACAAGTTGTGGTATTAGGTTCAGGCCCTGCTGGATATTCAGCAGCATTCCGGGCAGCCGATTTAGGGTTAGAAACAGTCATAATCGAAAAATACAGTACATTGGGTGGTGTTTGTTTAAATGTGGGTTGTATCCCATCTAAAGCCCTGTTGCATGTATCAAAAGTAATTGAAGAGGCAAAAGCGCTCTCAGAACATGGTGTTTTGTTCGGTGAACCATCAACGGATGTAGATAAAATCCGCATTTGGAAAAATAAAGTTGTGTCACAACTTACCGGCGGCCTGAAAGGCATGGCTAAAATGCGTAAAGTGACGGTTATCAATGGCTTTGGTAAATTCACCGGTGCCAACACAATTGAAGTGAGGGGGGAGGATGAAATTACCCAGGTTACTTTTGATAATGCCATCATAGCGGCCGGTTCACGTCCGGTTAAGTTACCTTTTATTCCTCATGATGATCATCGTGTATGGGACTCTACAGACGCGCTAGAACTGCGTTGTGTACCAAAGCGTCTGCTTATCTTAGGTGGCGGTATTATCGGCCTGGAAATGGGCACTGTGTATAAATCGTTAGGCTCTGAAGTTGATGTTGTTGAGTTTGCAGACCAGTTAGTACCTGCAGCTGATATCGATATCGTGCAGGTTTACACCAAGAAAGTAAAAAATAAATTTAATATCATGCTGTCAACTAAAGTGACCGCAGTTGAAGCGAAAGAAGATGCGCTTTATGTTTCTTTTGAAGGGGAAAGTGCACCTACAGAAGCAAAACCTTATGATGCTGTACTGGTGGCTGTTGGTCGTGTGCCAAACGGTCTTTCGCTTGATGCTGAAAAAGCTGGGGTCACTGTGACCGAGCGTGGTTTTATCGAAGTTGATAAGCAGATGCGTACTAATGTAGCGAATATTCACGCTATCGGTGATATCGTTGGTCAGCCTATGCTGGCGCATAAAGGTGTGCATGAAGGTCATGTGGCTGCTGAAGTTATCGCGGGTAAAAAACATTACTTTGATCCTAAAACCATTCCTTCAATCGCTTACACTGAGCCAGAGATGGCCTGGGTTGGTCTGACCGAAAAAGAAGCCAAAGCACAGGGTATTAATTACGAAAAATCAGTATTTCCTTGGGCAGCTTCAGGCCGTGCAATCGCATCTGATTGTAGTGATGGTATGACCAAGCTTATCTTTGATAAAGACACACACCGTGTTATCGGCGGGGCTGTTGTTGGTACGAATGCCGGTGAACTATTAGGTGAAATCGGTCTGGCTATCGAAATGGGCTGTGATGCCGAAGATATTGCGTTAACTATTCATGCGCATCCAACGCTTCACGAGTCAGTTGGTCTTGCCGCTGAGATATATGAAGGTTCAATCACCGACCTGCCTAATGCAAAAGCGGTGAAGCGTAAATAAGCTTTTCCGCGATGGATTAGAAAATTATCAGGCAACTCATTGAGTTGCCTTTTTTTTGAATTTATTTTTTAAGCCGTGAAAATCCTGTTAACATTTTTGTAACTTGCTATAAACTGGCATATTCATTTTATATGATTTGCATTAGTGATAGGCTATACTTTTGCAAAATTGTCTTTTAAAACGATTCCAATAATGCGAATTTTTTCGCTGCAACAAGAGGTTACTATTGTGCTAGAAGCTTATCGTAAACATGTCGCTGAACGTGCCGAACAGGGTATTGTTCCACAACCGTTGAATGCTGAACAAACTGCAGCATTAGTTGAATTTTTAAAGAACCCTCCGCAGGGCGAAGAAGCCTTTTTGATTGACCTCTTAGAAAATCGTATTCCTCCTGGTGTTGACGAAGCGGCCTATATTAAAGCCGGGTTTTTATCTGCAATTGCCTCTGCTGAAACTACGTCGCCAATTGTTTCACCTGAGCATGCGGTTAAATTGTTAGGTACCATGCAGGGTGGCTATAATATTGAATCACTGGTTACTCAGCTTGATAATGCGGCACTTGCGCCGTTAGCAGTTAGCGCGCTTTCTCATACTCTATTGATGTTTGATGCTTTTTATGATGTTGAAGAGAAAGCCAAAGCGGGCAATACTTTTGCCCAGCAAGTGATGCAGGCATGGGCTGATGCGAACTGGTTTCTAGAAAAACCGGCTGTCGCTGAAAAAATCACCATGACCGTCTTCAAAGTAAGCGGTGAAACCAATACTGATGATTTATCGCCTGCCCCAGACGCCTGGTCGCGTCCGGATATTCCACTGCATGCGTTAGCTATGCTGAAAATTTCGCGCGAAGGTATTGTTGCGGATCAAGAGGGGGTTGTCGGTCCTATCAAGCAGATCGATGCTTTGAAAGAAAAAGGATATCCGTTAGTGTATGTCGGTGATGTTGTCGGTACCGGATCTTCACGTAAGTCGGCAACTAACTCGGTGTTATGGTTTATGGGGGATGATATTCCCTATGTACCCAATAAACGCGCTGGCGGAGTTTGTATCGGTAATAAAATTGCACCTATCTTCTTTAATACCATGGAAGACTCGGGCGCTTTACCTATCGAGATGGATGTTAGCGGATTAAATACCGGTGATGTCATTGATATCTATCCGCATCAAGGGGTGGTTAAAAACAATGCAACGGGTGAAGTGATCGCTGAGTTTACCTTAAAAACCAATATTATCCTTGATGAAGTACGTGCCGGTGGCCGTATTCCGCTTATTATCGGACGAGGTTTAACGGAGCGTGCGCGTAACGCATTAGGACTTGAGCCATCTACCGTTTTCCAGCTTGCTGTTGCGACGGAAGTATCAAGCAAAGGTTATACGCTGGCGCAGAAAATGGTTGGTAAAGCATGCGGTACAGAAGGTGTGCGTGCCGGTCAATACTGTGAACCGAAAATGACCAGTGTTGGCTCGCAGGATACAACCGGTCCGATGACGCGTGATGAATTAAAAGATTTAGCCTGTTTAGGTTTCTCGGCTGACTTGGTGATGC
>JBATHQ010000064.1:0-4146 GCA_049667005.1 Psychromonas sp. | reverse complement strand
GTAGCGCCTTGATAACGTTGCAATATCTTAAAACGTGTTTCAGATGCCTTGCCTAATGGACTTACTTTTACAATAGAATCCTGCTCATTTTTCAGTAACGGCTCGCTAACAATGCGCCATTTTTTATCCCAGGTTCCTTTAACCAGGGCGTGATATTGTTTGTTCATGGTTTTATTACGTAATTGTTCATGTAATGCACGTAACATACTGCGTTTTTTAGCAATCAGTAAACAGCCTGATGTGTCTTTATCAATGCGGTGCACTAACTCTAAAAATCGCGCTTCGGGTCGTAATGCGCGCAGACCTTCGATAGCGCCAAAATCCAAGCCGCTACCGCCGTGCACCGCAAGCCCCGAGGGTTTATTTAAAATGATTAAAGCATCATCTTCATAAACAATCTGTGCCTCCAAACTGGCTATTTTATCTAATTTAGGAGAAGGTAAGACAGTATCTTTTGCAACATGTACAGGCGGAATACGGACAATATCGCCCGTTTGTAACTTATATTCCGGTTTAATACGTTTTTTATTAACACGTACTTCGCCCTTGCGCACGATCCGGTAGATCATACTTTTAGGGACGCCCTTTAGATGTAAACGAAGATAGTTATCAATTCGTTGTTGTGCATTTTCTTGAGTAATCTCAAGCATGCGTACTGAGTGAGTTATTTGTTCCATTCGTTAAGTTTATCACGAGTTATACAGATAATATCTAAAAATTTATATTGCGAGTAAAGTACTATTAATGAGACAATCGGAAGGTTAAAGACTCGTTAATAGATAAAATTAGCTAGCAGTCTAAACACCGATGAATACGCAAAAAAAGAATGTTGAGTCTTATACTAATTATTATCTTTTGATTACCCTCAATTGAATAGAATTAGATCTTTGTTTCCACTTTCAAATGCACCTCTACATATTATCCAGTCGCGAGACTGCACAACCAGACTCGAGGTCAAGTGAACGAATACATAACCAACAAATTAATAATAACTATAAAATAATAAGAGTTTATAAATGAAAAGAATGTTAATCAATGCAACTCAGTCAGAAGAGTTGCGTGTTGCCCTCGTTGATGGTCAAAAATTATATGACCTAGACATTGAAAGTCCTGGCCATGAACAAAAAAAAGCAAATATTTACAAAGGAAAAATTACCCGCGTAGAACCAAGCTTAGAAGCTGCATTTGTTGAGTATGGCGCTGACAGACATGGTTTTCTTCCCCTTAAAGAGATTGCCCGCACCTATTTCCCTGAAAATTATTCTTTTAAAGGACGTCCTAATATCAAGGATGTCATTAAAGAAGGTCAGGAAGTTATTGTTCAAATTGAAAAAGAGGAACGTGGTAACAAAGGCGCGGCATTAACCACCTTTATCAGCTTAGCGGGTAGCTACTTAGTATTAATGCCTAATAACCCTCGTGCCGGCGGTATATCACGTCGTATCGAAGGCGATGAACGCACTGAATTAAAAGACGCGCTTAGCCACCTTAAACTGCCTAACGGCATGGGTTTAATCGTCCGTACCGCAGGTGTCGGTAAAACACCGGAAGAGTTAGAGTGGGATCTGAATGTACTGGTTAACCATTGGCAAGCCATTGATGAAGCAGCTAAATCTCAACCAGCTCCTTTTTTAATCCACCGTGAAAGTAATGTTATTGTTCGCTCTATTCGTGATTATCTACGTCGCGATATCGGTGAAATCGTTATTGACCATGCAAAAACCTTTGAACTTGCTAAAAGTCACATTGCCATGGTTCGCCCGGATTATGTTAACCGTCTTAAATTATACCAGGGCGAAATTCCATTATTCACTCACTATCAGGTAGAAAGCCAAATTGAATCGGCTTTCCAACGTGAAGTACAATTGCCATCGGGTGGTTCGATTGTAATCGACCCCACTGAAGCATTAACATCAATTGATATCAACTCCGCACGTGCGACACGCGGTGGCGATATTGAAGAAACCGCTTTTAATACCAATCTCGAAGCTGCTGAAGAGATAGCGCGTCAATTACGCCTGCGTGATTTAGGTGGTTTGGTGGTGATTGACTTTATTGATATGACGCCTGCACGCCATCAACGCGAAGTTGAAAATCGTATGCGTGAATCCGTTCGTCAGGATAGAGCCCGTATTCAATTGGGTCGTATTTCGCGTTTCGGTTTAATGGAGATGTCACGTCAACGTATCCGCCCTTCTCTTGGCGAATCAGCTTCACGCGTCTGTCCCCGTTGTCATGGTCAAGGTACAATCCGTGATAACGAATCCCTTGCATTAGCTATTTTACGGTTAATCGAAGAGGAAGGTTTAAAAGAGAATACAGCGCAGATTCAAGCAACAGTACCAGTGGCGGTTGCAGCTTATCTGTTAAACGAAAAACGCGCTGCGGTTACCAGCATTGAAGAACGTCATAAATGTGCCGTTTACATCATTCCCAATGCAAATCTTTTAACACCGCATTTTGAAATTAAACGTACACGCACAGATGGTAAAGAAGACATCAATTACGATGCGCTGGAAAAACAGCATACGGTTTATATTCCAAATGTGCTTAAAGATGAGCAGAAAAATGAAGTCGATCCGGTCTTATCTGGTTTTTCCAGCCCTAAACAACCGACAATTCAAGCTACTGCAGAACAAGCAGTCGCACAGCCTGAGCAGAAAGCAGTAACAGCAGTAACCCCTTCTTTCTTCGCAAGAGTAACAACGGCATTAACGTCTTTATTCAGCACGACAGAAAAGCCGTTACCGGTTGAGCCAGTAGTAGAGCAACCAGCGCCTAAAACGGTTACGCCTAATCGTAATAATCGCAACACCAATCGCAATCGTAACCGCACGCCAAAGCCAAAGACAAATCGCCAGGATAACGATCTAACTGCACAAGCACCGGTTGAGCCGAAAGCCAATATCCGCAAAGAGTCTGAACGTCCTAAAAAACAAGATCAAGCTGATCTGCAGGGTAATGAAGAAGTTGTTGCAGTTCGACGTAAGCGTAGAAATATGCGCAAAAAGGTGCGTATTAAAAACACACCTGATGCAGCACTGAGCTTAGAAACAACAGCGAATGAACTGTCAAATCCAGCTGAGAATAAAACTGATGTGACGGTTGAAACAAAAAAACCGGCTAACGTTAAAACAAAAGCAGTAAAAACTAAACCGGCTAAAGCAGATCAACCTGAAAATGAAACTACGGACAAAGTAGCAGAAGTAGCCGAAAAAGTTGAGACTGAAGAGCACAGCGCTGTTGCAATTCCAAACCGCCGTTCACGTTATTTACGTAACAATTCACAACGCGGAAAAAGAAATGTAGCCGCTGAAGGCAATGAAAACTATGCACCTGCAACGGATCAGATGGATCCGGTAAGTAGTCGTTATCCTGAATCTGAAGCTAAATTTGAGCCCGTTGCGGATCAGGCAATGAGTGAAATGAAAAAGCAGGAAAATGCTAAACCGTCAGTTGCCGCTGAAATTAACACGCTTGAAGTCGCTAATAACCAACAGGTTGTTAAACAGATTCAAGAAAGTGTTAAAGATAATGTGATTGAACAAGCTGAACAGATTTTACCTGAACAGACAGCAACGCAACAATCTGAGCAGCAAGACGATACTTCGACCACGACAGCCGTTAAAGATACAGTGGTAGAGGAGAAACACACTTCTGAAGTATTAGAAGTAGTAGCAGAGCAACAAGTCCCTGAAGTGTCAGAAGCACCTCAAGTGCAGGAAACTGTAGCAGTGCAACAAGCACCTGAAGTGTCAGAAGCACCGCAAGTGCAGGAAACGGCAGCAGTGCAACAAGCACCTGAAGTGCCAGCAGCATCTGAAGTGATAGAAACACCTCAAGCGCAGGAAGTAGCTGAAGTGATAGAAACTGCCCCTGTTATTGTTGCTCAAAAAACGGCTGATAAAAACCAAGGCACTGTTTCTAAATTTGCAAAATCGTCAACCTCACCAATGACAAAAACAGTCAGTGAGCCACTTGATCTAAATGCTGAAATAGAGATTATTGGCGCAACAGAGCGTACGCCAATAACTAAATCAGCACGTCAAGCGGGTAGTCGTTTTGCGACAAACAGCGCAAGCAGCGACACAGTTAAAGCAAGCTTATAATACAAATTTATTTAGCTAATAGGTTTTAACTATCAAT
>JBATHQ010000063.1:0-4468 GCA_049667005.1 Psychromonas sp. | reverse complement strand
CCACTGGAATTTCTCTGTGCTGTGCTAACTTAATCATCTCTTTTAAATTGTCTGCCATCACATTCAGGTCACGCTTTTTCAGTATATCATTCCCTCCGTGGCATAACAGCAACAGCTGCGGGTTATGCAACTCTAAGAGCGACTCCAATCTTTTTAATCCCTGCTCACTCAGTTCGCCACTGATCCCCGCATTAATCACCGGTACATTGATTAGTGAGCTTAACTGAGCGGGATAGCTTTGCTCTGTTGTCGCACCATAGCCAAAGGTGAGGCTGTCGCCGAAAGCTAATATAGACCGAGTCTGAATAAGAGGGGTTAATTTTTGGGCAGGATCAGAGCAGGCTGAAAGAAAAACTAAAACAAGCAGTAAAAAAACAGTACGTTTCATTATTTATTATCTCTAATAAAAAAACGCACCGAAGTGCGTTTTTTGTTGAAATCAGAAAATATTATTCATCCAAAATGTTTAATAACGTTAATAAATGTACAAACAGATTGAACAGATTTAAGTATAAAGAAACGGTTGCATTGATGTAGTTCGTTTCACCGCCATTGATAATACGGCTGGTATCAAACAGGATCATACCGGACATAATCAATACCACAACGCTGCTGATCACAACCTGCATTATCGGGATCTGTAAAAAGATATTGGCGATCATGGCAATAATAACGGCAATCATACCGGCCATTAAAAAGCCGCCCATAAAGGAGAAATCTTTGCGCGATGTTAACACGTAACCCGAAAGTGCAAAGAAAATCAACGCGGTCGAGCCTAACGCCTGCATGATTAACGCGGTCCCGTTCTCCATTGCTAAATAGTGGTTAAGCATGTTACCTAATGATGCACCCATCACGCCGGTGAACATAAATACCCAGAAAATACCTTTACTGGAGTTGGCATTTTTAGAAACAACAAACAACAAACCAAAACCAACAAGCATCAGTACCAGAGAAAATGTCGGACCGATTTGCATCACTGTTGCTAGGGTTGCGGTTACAGCAGAAAAAGCCAAGGTCATACCTAATAACATATAAGTATTTTTCAATACGTTATTGATAGAAATTCCATGACTGTGGGTTTGACTATTGGTTATCGGTGAATTCATATTCTCTCCTGGGTGATAAAAACAGTTATCATTCATCATAGCATGGCATTGATTAAATACGCTAATATTTCTACTCCATACTTATATCAAGAGACATCTGCGCGAAAATTTAGTTCAGGTGGGCGGGATGTTTTTTAAAATTCATCTGCTTGGGATAAGTTTTTCGAGAAACGCTGGGACTGGAAATAAAAAAAGGCGCAAATAGCGCCTTTTAGATGAATCGTTATATAGCTTAAAAGACTATTTAGCGCCTTCGATAATGCCTACAAATTCTTCAACGATTAATGCTGCACCGCCGACTAAACCACCGTCGATGTCAGGTTGTGCGAATAACTCTTTTGCACTTGAAGCTTTAACACTGCCGCCGTAAAGGATTTGCACTTTTTCAGCAACAACTTTGCTTTGCTCTGCTAACCAAGAACGGATGTGAGCGTGAACTTCCTGAGCTTGCGCAGAAGTTGCAACTTTACCAGTACCGATAGCCCAAACTGGTTCGTATGCGATAACACAGTTTTCTAACGCAGCAATACCAGCAACGTCAACAACTGCTTTAAGCTGAGTTTCAACAACTGCAAATGTTTTATCCGTTTCACGCTCTTCTAGCGTTTCACCGATACATAAAACAGGTACTAAACCGTGTGCTTGGATAGCAACAAATTTAGCCGCTACAACTGCATCTGTTTCATTGTGGTACTGACGACGCTCACTGTGACCTACCAGGCTGTATTTAGCACCGAACTCTTTAACCATAACAGGAGAAGTTTCACCTGTGAATGCACCTGATACGTTAGTGCTTACATCTTGAGCACCGAATTCGATGCTGTTATTTGCAACAAGGTTAGCAACTTGGTCGATGAAAATAGCTGGTGGACAAACTGCAACTTCAACATTTGCTGCTGCGTCTGCTGCTGCTTCAATGCCTTTAATTAAAGCTGTAACAGATTCTTTTGTTCCATTTAATTTCCAGTTACCCATTACTAGTGGTGTTCTCATAGTTTTCTCCATTTTTGGTTAAATTAAAAATACTGTTAAAATAAAATTGTGTTCGATTATAAATGACTATTACGTTAAGCCTATCTTTTTTTTATAATAATCTAACTTATTGGCGGTTAATAGACAATAACATGATCTATCACAATAGTGCTGTAATGACAGGTTAAGATGCTAAATTTAAACTAACTCTTTAATTTCAACTGATTGAAACTGTTGGTAATATTGTTCTGAAAACGGGATAGATTGTTGAATTTGATGATTTAATGGTTCTTTATCAAAGGCAATATCTCCGCCGTTTATAATACCGGAATCTTTGTTTATCGCTTTAAAATCGAAAAGGTCAGTATCACAAAGGTGTGAAGGTACAACATTCTGCATTGCGGTAAACATGGTTTCTAAACGCCCGGGGAACTGCACATCCCATTCATTGAGCATATTTTTAATGATTTGGCGTTGTAAATTAGGCTGTGAACCACACAGATTACAAGGAATGAT
This sequence comes from Psychromonas sp., assembly GCA_049667005.1. Lineage (GTDB taxonomy): Bacteria > Pseudomonadota > Gammaproteobacteria > Enterobacterales > Psychromonadaceae > Psychromonas. The sequence goes on along the minus strand of JBATHQ010000063.1, from coordinate 1,871 downwards.
AGGGTACTCTTTGAGTTCTGCGTAGGCTTCAATCTCTTTTTCTTTGCAGTAGGCCAATGGGCGAATGACAATATGTTCGCCGTTATCGGAAACTAATTTTGCCGGCATCGATTTTAATTTTCCGCCAAAAAACATATTCAGCATCATGGTTGCCAGCATGTCGTCTCTGTGATGCCCAAGTGCAATTTTAGTCGCCCCTAACTCTTTAGCGGTGCGGTATAAAATACCCCTGCGCAGACGAGAGCATAAACTGCAGGTTGTTTTACCTTCGGGAATGATATCCTGAACAATACTGTAAGTGTCTTCTTCTATAATGCGGTAATCAATCCCTAAATTTTGTAAATAGTCAGGCAGAATGTGTTCAGGGAAACCCGGCTGCTTTTGATCCAGATTAACCGCAATGATCTCAAAATTTATGGGCGCTGCTTCGCGTAGTTCAAGTAAAATATCAAGCATAGTAAAACTGTCTTTTCCGCCTGACAGGCAAACCATGACCCGGTCACCCTCTTCAATCATGTTGTAGTCAGAGATAGCCTGGCCAGTAGAGCGGCGCAAAGATTTGTTCAGTTTTTTTAGAGAAAACAACTGTTTTTGTGAAAGAGCATCTGACATTGATAAACCTTGAAATAGAGGGAGTGGTAATTCGCAGCGGCATTGTACAAAAATAATTTTTGATATGCAAAGCCCGACTTAATAGTCGGGCTTCAGAGTGCCATATAGGGTTGTAATTTAGAAAGGAGTAGGGCGTGCAATTAAGAAACCCTGAATACCGTCCACATACATTGTTTCCAAGATCTGTTTTTGCTCCAGATGCTCAACACCCTCGGCAATAACACGGCAACCCATGCGATGAGCAACATCAATGATCATTCTCACAAATTGCTGATTGGCATTGTCACGTTCAATATCACTTATTAAAACGGTATCAATTTTTATAAAGTCAGGCTTAAGCGTTTTAAATAAACTAAATGAGCCGATTCCTTTACCAAAATTACTGATTGCAGAGCGTGTGCCCGTGCGTCTGAGCATGTCAAAAACACGTTTACTTGCGACAAGGTTAATATCCAATAATGCTTCTTCCATTTCGAATATTAATGATGCGGCAACAGTTGGCTCCCTTAACAACAATCTTTCTAACCATACAATAAAGCTGCTGTTTTGGATGGCGGTGCTGCTTATATTGATACCCCAACGGCTGTCATTGTCTTTTTTATTGCGGCACTGACCAACTACTTTTTCTATAATTATCTGTTCAAGTTTAACAATCTTGTCGATTCGCTGAGCCATGGCAAAAACAGTATCCGTAGGGATAGTCTGATCATTATCGGTAATGAATCGGGTGAAAATCTCTTCATAACCTTTCATGTCCTTGTGGATAGCCAGTATCGGTTGGTGTAATAATGTGATGCCTTTCTGATCGATGATGCGGTCAACAATGACATGCCAATGTTTCTCGCCAAACAGGCTGTCGACATCATTATGATATTGAAACGACCAGCTGTTTACCCCTTCGCTTTGCGCTTTCGCTAACGCCATATCCGTTCTTGCTAATACTTGTTCCGGTAGTTGTCCGGAAATGATTGAGGAGATGCCATTGTAAGCCATACTATCGAGATCATGCTGCGCCTGATATTGGTCAAACTGCATTTTTAATTCATCAGCAAGACGTTTAGCATCACTGATACTCATCTCTTCGGCGATAAGCGCGAAATCAGTGCCGTTAATTCTGTAAATGGAGATGTTTTCGAATTGTGAGGTTACTTTAGTGATGATTCCTGAAAGATTTTCAAGATATAAATCGCCTTGCTGGAACCCCTGACGTGAGTTTATCGACATTAACTCACTGGCTCTGATAATAGATAATATGGCAC
>JBATHQ010000062.1:0-2743 GCA_049667005.1 Psychromonas sp. | reverse complement strand
CGGCGCTGTCTAATAGTACATAACCGCCTTTAGCAACATCGGCCAACTGCTGCGCATCACGAGGTTGCGGCTGCAGGTTTTGACGGCTGAAGATAAGTGATGCCGGACCATCTTTACGCTCAATCGCATATTTCCAGGCAACAGCAGACTCAACACTGTCACATGGGCGCCAGGTGCTCATATTAGGCGTTAAACGTAAGCTGGCAATCTGCTCAACAGGTTGATGGGTCGGACCATCTTCACCAAGACCGATTGAGTCATGGGTGAACACTTGAATCGCACGCTGCTTCATTAACGCAGACATACGCAACGCGTTACGTGCATACTCCATAAACATTAAGAAGGTCGCACCGTACGGGACAAAACCTTTATGCAGCGCAATACCGTTAACAATCGCTGCCATGGCAAACTCACGTACACCGTAGTGCAGATAGTTTCCAGATGCATCTTCGGCAGTGATCGCTTTACTACCAGACCACATGGTTAAGTTAGAAGGCGCTAAATCCGCTGAGCCACCTAATAACTCAGGTAACATCGCACCAAAGGCTTCTATGCAGTTTTGTGATGCTTTACGGGTAGCTATATTGCCCTGATTCGCTTGTAAATCGGTAATATATTGGCTTGATTTTGCTTCCCAGTCAGTTGGCATTTCACTGTTGATGCGGCGTTTGTATTCCGCGGCTAATTCAGGGTAAGCATCTGCATAAGCTGCAAATTTTTCATCCCATAATTGTTCAACACGTTGACCCTTATCTTTATTATCCCAATCTGCATAAATCTCAGCAGGGATTTCAAAGGCAGCGTGTTCCCAGCCTAATGCTTTACGAGTCGCAATGATCTCATCTGCGCCAAGCGGAGCACCGTGACAGTCATGCGTACCTTGTTTAGCTGGTGAGCCAAAACCGATAATAGTTTTACAACAGATCATCGTTGGTTTGCTTGTTTCCGCTTGCGCCGCTTCGATTGCCGCTTTAATCTCTTCGCTGTTATGACCGTCAACTGAGATGACCTGCCAGCCGTAAGCTTTAAAACGCGCAGGAGTATCGTCGGTAAACCAACCATCAACTTCACCGTCAATAGAGATACCGTTGTCATCCCAGAATGCAATCAGTTTGCCTAAACCTAACGTACCAGCCAGTGAACATGCTTCATGGGAGATACCTTCCATCAAACAACCATCACCGAGGAAAGTGTAAGTGTAATGATCAACAATATCGTGTGCAGGACGGTTAAATTGCGCTGCTAGTGATTTTTCGGCAAGCGCCATACCAACAGCATTGGTAATACCCTGACCTAACGGGCCCGTTGTCGTTTCAATACCCGGCGCATAACCATATTCAGGGTGACCCGGTGTTTTTGAATGCAATTGACGGAAAGATTTGAGATCCTCAATTGACAGTTCATAACCGGTTAAATGTAAAAGTGAGTAGATCAGCATTGAACCATGACCATTAGACAAAATAAAACGGTCACGATCTGCCCATTGCGGGTTAGTCGGGTTATGCTTTAAGAAATCACGCCAAAGGACTTCGGCTATATCAGCCATCCCCATTGGAGCTCCAGGGTGACCTGAATTGGCTTTTTGTACGGCATCCATGCTGAGTGCACGAATCGCATTAGCTAGCTCTTTACGAGATGGCATGTTTTTCTCCTGATTGGTTTAGTTAAATCAATTGCGGCTTATTGAAAAATCTTAAAAATTTCGGCGCGATTATCCCAAATCAACAGGGGCACTGGCAATGGAAAATACACGAATTCGTCACATATTTTATAATTTTATTTTTTCTAGCATAGCCCTCTCGCCAATAAAGAGTGTTAATAGATTGTTTTATATGAAAATTAAAAACTTGAGCTGGTAGTTTGAGAGTTTAATAAATTGTTAAAAAAAATTTATTTTGCAGAGAATGACGGGTAGTTATAGCAAACGGGAGTGATCATTGTTCTAAATCGGCAGTCATTGATGCGATTGCCCTATCAACAATTAAAAAATGGCTATTGTTGAGCAAAGCGACAAACGCCGCCTCGATCAACAATACAAGAGACATTAACTGTGCTGCCCGGCATAACCTTTGTTTTTATCCGGTCCAAAAATAAAGATAATACCTTTATCCAATAATATTTGTGTGGTCTTATCAAAAAAACTGATCGCTTCATCGCTAGGCGTATGCTTTAAAATCAGTTCGATGGCAATATCAAAACCTTTACCGTCAGGCAGCGCTTTATCCAGTTCACCCGATTCAATGAAATACAGGTAGGTATTAATTTTCTCCTGAAGCGTATAAAGATGGACGTTTTCGCCATCCCACACTAGGTAATCTATAATACTTAAAAAAACCCGCTGCGCCTCTTTTTCCAGCCCGATCGCATCAATCAGAGCGGTATCAACTACACTCATTTTTTTTACCTTTATATCTAAAAATAACTTACTTTATCCGTGCGGATTAACCAGACGCCAGTCTGCAAAACCACCGTCAACACTGTACACATCCAAATAACCACGCTCGCAAAGGTATTGCGCAACACCTTTACTGCTATTGCCATGATAACAGATCACAAATACTGGCGTATTAATATCAACCTTTTTCATAAACTCATCTACGCTCTGGTTAGTTAGATGGAATGCGTTTTCAGGATGATCAGTGTCAAAGGAGTGGCGGTCTCGAATATCCACGAGCTGAACATTTTCTTTTAATGACCGTTGTTTCGCCTGATAAGCGCTGATTAATTGGTAGCCTGGCATGAT
>JBATHQ010000061.1:0-4492 GCA_049667005.1 Psychromonas sp. | reverse complement strand
GTTCATCCCCGTGGGCACGGGGAACACCAATCAATTTGGCTATGTGCATTTAGGTGATGCGGTTCATCCCCGTGGGCACGGGGAACACCACCAATTAAAACAGAAATTACACAAGAATCACGGTTCATCCCCGTGGGCACGGGGAACACTCTAAATATACCCTATTGTTTTTAAAGGATAAATAAATGATGTTAATAAGTACCAATTTTTTAAAGAGCAAACTTCGTCTAATTTTCTTTAATTTCTGGTTTAAATTTCACCAGCCTCAATCCTTCAAGCTCTACAGGCATGCGGCGGTTTTCACCGTAAGTCACAAAATCAAATCCAGACTCTGTATTCGTTGACCATGCCATTACAACATTTCCTGTTTCTGCAAGTTCACTAACTTGATACCAAATCATCTCTCTAACTCGCCTTGATACATCTCCAACATATACTCCAGCTCTAACTTCTAATAGCCAAACAGCTAACCTTCCGCGCAAACGTGGTGGAACAGATTCCGTAACTACTGTAACCATTGACATACTTAATCCTTACTAAGAGCTTCGATGGCCTGCATCACCTATTGTTTCAGGCTCTGGAATAGCTGGAGGTTGTGCATCTTCATAGGGCTCGGGTGGTTTTATCTCACCAGCACTCAACACTTCCTCAATTAATGGAATCAATCTTTTTAAGATTTTGGTTTTTCTAAATGATTCTCGACAGGCGATACGCACATCCTGATCTGGTGAATATGTTTTTTTAGCAGCAATTTGAAATGCAACAGGCACAACTGTTTCAAACTTGATGATGTCAGACATGTCATAAACAAAACTCAATGGTTTTCCTGTATGCAAAAAACCAATCGCAGGCGCGTATCCCGCAGCTAAAATAGCAGCTTCAGTGATACCATATAAACAAGAAGTTGCAGCACTAATGCATCGATTGATGAGATCACCTTTGTCCCAATCTTTAGGATCGTAGCGACGTCCATGCCATTCAACACCGTATTGTTTAGCAAGTAATTGATAGGTTTTTTTTACCCTCACACCCTCAATACCACGGAGTTGGTCAACGCTTCGACGCTGTGGTGCTTCATCACCAAATCGCAGTTCAAACATCTTACGGACAACCTTTAAACGCAGTTCACTATCCAGCGCTAATTGTGCTTGATAAAGCAATTTATCACTGCGTGCTCCACCAGGTTGCCCTGACGAATACAGCCTTACACCCGCTTCGCCAACCCAAATTAACAAGGTGCCGCAAATACTGGCAAGCTTAATAGCTGCGTGACTAATTCGGGTCCCCGGTTCAAGCATAATGCAAGCCAAGGTTCCGACAGTGATATGCATTCGTTCTCCATTTTTATCAATAACGACAAATGCACCATCTTTAACATCTATTTCTCCCATACCAACAAAGATCATTGAAGTACGATCTTTTATTGGGATGGGCTTTAAGGGAATAAAAGGCATTTTGGTCTCCTTGCTATTTTTTATATAACGCGGTTTCACCTTTTACCAAAGCTTTGAACAAGGGAAGATCATGCTGATATTTTCTTTGTACACCAAGAAATATTTTTTTAGCTTCTTGTTGAAGTTCAATTACTGCAGATTGTCTTAATTTTGTAGCTTCTTTGCGCTCTACATCAAGTAGTGTTCTTTGTATAATTTGTTGCGCATTAGCAGTAAAACGTTGCATCGCATTTTCTTTAATCCCCCCCACAAAGTTTTTGTCGTACCCTACACCAAACATTTTATTCAATGCCTGTGATAAACGATCCTTTTGTTCAAGTCCAGAATCAATTACTTGGGTTACTTTATTGGTATGTTTATCTAAAGAAGATGGCATTGAATATAAATCATACACTCGCCCAGTAATGCCTCCTTGATCCGCAATATTCCCACCGATTAACAAATTGGTCTGCCGTGGATTTTTTATATATTGAAACTGCTTAAGAATATAAGCAGGCTCTACAGTTGCCTTATCTGTTTCTTTGCCCACAATATAACTTCCAAGCTCCTGCCAACTGTGCCAGTTTTGATCGCGAGCACATACGGCAAAAACACCCTCTTCTTTTATCGTGCGAGGCGTATAAGGATGAGGCCACCAGCCCGCACCACTATCACGCCCGTTTTTCGTTGAGCCGTAACTCCCCTTATATTTTTCACGATTAAAGTTTTTAACTGATTGTTGTGATTCACTACCACAAACATCACAAATACAAGGCTTTTCCTCAACGTTAAAACCGATATGATACGCCAAAGCAAATAAACCACGATGAATCCCAATTTTCGATGCCTGATAGATATCTCCAGATATAGGGGTTACCCACATAGGCGTATCATCAGCATCGTGATCGAGCTGCGCATAATCTTTAAAATAATCATTAGCAATCGCATTATTTAATAGCGTTTTTTTTAAATTTTCCCCCGCTATTAATGTACTAATTGCACCTCCTCCACGGATCCCCGTGGCACCTGTAGGGCCAAAACATTCCCCTTTTATGTTCATATGCAGATTATAATTCAGACCGTGAATGCAATCAGGACAAGCGACTGCTGCTTTTTCAACTTCAGAAAAAAGTCCAATTGCATTTGGGGATGTTCCGCATTCAATACCGGATAATAGTTTAGTAATCGGAGCTTCTGCCCACTTAGCATTCACTGGTGGCTTGGATTGCATAAAACAATCGTCTTCAAACCATTGGCTTTCTACTTTTTTCAGAGCGGCTTCGTATTGTTCAGGACTTACTCCATTATTTATATAGCCCTTCAATTCTTTAATTGTTGGTTGCAGAGCAACAGTAGTCAATGAACTTAATAGCTGTAACATCGCCAACTGAATTTCATCAAAATAATATTGTAATTGATAATCTTCTTCGCTAGTTAGGATTGTTTTTAACGAAACTTTTCCTTGTGTGGTTGAAATAAAATCATCTTTAAGCAGGTTCATGAATTTCTTCCTTATTACTCTTCGCTTTTGCGATTTGTCCACAAACATAGACAGTACGCATGGCGTATTTACGCGGAATTGCCGTGGTTAAATCACGGACCTGCACTATTGCCACTTGATTATCTCCGCGAATATCGCTAAAAATTTGCCCTTCTCCGCCATAGCTTTTTAATGCATTGGCGGGATTGTCATTATCGATAATTGCTTCAAACAATGGACGAGTTAACGGGCAAGATTTTCTTCCCTGAAATAATCCAAATTCGGGCATCTTAACCTTGGCTTGCAGTGTTTCGATTAAACTACCGTCACCAGTAATGGCAAAGGTATGTTCACTGTCACACCAGTATTCACGATAAGTGGGTTTAGTACCCTTTTGAATTTTTCCTTGCGGGCTGCGAAAGTTTTGCACTGTATGGTAATCCACCATCTTTTCACCGCATTTATTTACCTGCACTGCAATTTTGAGCTGCCGAGACAGATCATACAATTCAGAATAACGCTCTCGGGTGATCCCCATCGCAGCTGCCAATAGCCCCATAATCGCAGATCTTGTCGGGAAATGATTTATGCGTCGATGAACATCAAAAGTTTGTAGTCCGTAAGCAGACATACCTTCAGTTTTTAATATCAGTGTTTTCATCACAGTTACCTATTAAAGATTAAAAATGAATATCACTGATAGTATTTACCAATTCAATTTGATCACTTTGCACAGTATCGGTTAAATCTAAAGCGATGGCTTTTGAATCAAGTTCATACGCTGCTTTAAGTTTTTCATAATGTTTAACTAATGCAGAAATAGAGTTCTCCATGACATCGCCGTTATTTTCAATCGGCTTTCTAAACGCGTTAGCAAGGGATATTGGCTGGTTAGATTGCGTTGCCATTACAAAATCTGCTTGATTGTATGCTGCAAAAACTTTTTGCTTAGCACTTGGGCTTACTTGAGCAAAACATCGGATCATCGTATTAATTATCGGTACTACATCTACAACTGAAGCACTAACATTTTTTGCCAATAATTCAACATTGATTGATGCATAACGGTAAAAAACACCTGCACTAAATTCCGTGGTGCCAATATGTCCCGAACCTTGTTCAGCCAAATCATCACATGCAGTAAACCAATCCACTTCAATATCTGCACTGTGTGTCGTCAAGCTATGTGCGACACTCATTGCGGCTTCTACATTACGTTGAGGACAACTTGCATCCATACGACCAGACAGCGCCACATCATAAGTTGGAATTTGTACAATTTTTTTAAGATCGCTTAGTATCGTACCCTCATTCACCATATTTAAGCCTTCTCGGATCGCACCGATGGTGTAAGGTTGAACAGCATCAAAATGACGAGAAACTTCTCCAGTTTCTTTATTTTTTTCTGTTTTTACCTTTGAGCCCAAATTTAGTAGTACATCTTCAATTAATTTGGCATCAACTTCTGGCATTTCTTGTATGCAAAGAACAAGTAGCTCATCAAATTTATTTGTGCGTATTGATTTTTCAGCTACAGCTTCACCATAAATATCACTTTGGCGAATAGCACGCTTTAAGC
>JBATHQ010000060.1:0-2157 GCA_049667005.1 Psychromonas sp. | reverse complement strand
GCAATGTCTGCTGCATGTTGCTTTTTGCCTGGTTAATTATCTCGGCCATTAACTTTTGTGCGGTTGGCAACGATTGTTTAATTAATTGATGAATTAAAGGCTGTGAGGTATTGGCTATTTTCCGGCTGATGTGACGATTAATAGGTGTTAGCTGACGATTAAAACTGTCAAAGGTAACATTCTCACCTAAATTTTTGGCATTTTTATCTAATAACAGACGAATCGGCGTGGTAGGTAAAAAACGGCTTAATTGCGCATTATCGGTATTAAGCGCCTCCACGACATAGATTAACTCTAAAAATGTTGTTGCAGCAGGCAATGAGTTATTTTTTAAAATTGCCACTGCCGTTGTACCTGTATCGGAGCTTAATATCATCTCCATACCGCCGGTGATCATCGGGTGTTCCCAACTTAAATAATGTACATCATCACGGCTTAATGCGGTTTGTCGATCAAAGGTAACCGTGGCTCCCTCTTCGGGTAATCCGGGGAAATCAGTGGTTATCATATGATCTGTCGGGCGGATCACTAAACAGTGATTACCTCTGTCTTCCTGCTGTACGCCAACAACATCAAAAAGTTGTAGTGCAAACTGGGTGAAATCGGGTTTCTGATCGATCTCCATAATATCATCAAGTAGATCACTTTGATGCAGGATACCGCTGGAGTTGATCTCCAATAATTTGTCTCGGCCTTGTTCAAGCTGCTTTTTAAGCTTTTGGTTATGATTGCGGGTTACTTTTATTAAGTTATCCAGTTCGCCATTAGTGTTTTCACCGGTCGCAAGTAGATTGATTAAATCATCTTTAATTAATTCAAAAATCGTATGGCCGGTAGGGGTGGTCTGCGTGAAAGCTTGTAACCCCTGCTCATACCAGTGCTGCAGGTATTCCTGCGATGTCCCTTTCAGAAATGGCGTATAGATTTGAATATCACAACGCTGACCAATCCTGTCTAAACGTCCGATACGTTGCTCAAGGAGATCCGGGTTCATCGGCAGATCAAATAACACCAGATGGTGAGCGAATTGGAAGTTACGACCCTCTGAACCAATTTCAGAACAAAGCATCACCTGTGCACCATCTTCTGTTTGGGCAAAATAGGCGGCTGCTTTATCCCGTTCAATTAAGGATAAACCTTCATGGAAAACAGCGGCTTTAATCGCTTCTTTGGTACGTAATGCTTCTTCAAGTGCTAATGCGGTTTCAGCTTGCGCAGCAATGATCAGGATCTTCTCACCTTTTAGTTGCTGAATAAGATCAATTAACCAGGTGATACGCGGGTCAAAGGCGCACCACGAATTGCTTTTATCACCTTCAAATGCCTGATAAATCTGTTCGGGATAAAGTGCACTGAAAGCTTGTTCCTGCAGGGATCCGGAAGGCAGCATTTTCGATACTTTAATCGCCGTTTTGTATTGCTCGGGCAGTGGCAGGCTGATGGTTTTCAAACAACGTTTCGGGAAACCCTGAATGGCTGAACGGGTATTACGGAATAATAAACGTCCGGTACCATGCCTGTCTAATAAGTTATTTATCAATTCATGCTGTGCAGATTGGCGCTCACTATTTTCCGAAGAAAGATCATCGATAATATTAAATAGCGGTTGTACATCTTGTTCCGTTAGTAACTCGGTAATGCTGTTCTTCGATTCATTAGATAACTGATTGTTCTCCAATAGTTCATTAATTGCTGTCGCAACGGGTTTGTAACCCGCTTCTTCGGCAACAAATTTGTGGTAATCAAAGAAACGACTCGGATCTAATAAGCGTAAACGTGCGAAATGACTTTCATGACCAAGTTGGTCGGGTGTTGCTGTCAGTAATAAAACGCCCGGAATGCTTTGCGCTAACGCCTCAATAACTTGATATTCACGACTGGGTTTTTCTTTATCCCAAATAAGGTGATGCGCTTCATCGACGATCAATAAATCCCATTCTGCTTCCAATGCGTTTTCGAAATGATTTTTTTTGCGCAATAAATTAATACTGCACAGGACTAATTGTTCTGTATCAAAAGGGTTAATAGAATCAAGATAAGCATCATTACAACGCGAGTCATCAAAAATACTGAAATGTAAATTAAAGCGGCGCATCATCTCAACTAACCACTGATGCTGTAAATTTTCAGGTAAAACAATCAATACCCGTTTCGCCC
>JBATHQ010000059.1:0-7183 GCA_049667005.1 Psychromonas sp. | reverse complement strand
TCATGTTTACCCGGACAGAAGGTGATCCCGATTCTGCCATAGGATTTGCCTGCATTGACTGCTGCGATCTGAAGAGGGTGTGTTTGACTTGTCCGCGCTTTTGGCATCTCACTGTCCTTATAAGGTGCTTAAAAATATAAATTTCCAGAGTCTTTTAATAGTTATAGAAATTTAGATAAATACTCATCAATCTTACTGATTAAAATCAATGATAACTTATTTTTATTCTCTTTCGACAGCCAACTTTTCCCGGGTAATGGTTACCCTTTCGGGGCTCTATGCACTATTTTTTTGTTTTGCGGGCTTGCAGCCGGTTTTCCGAATTTACGTAGCGCCTTGTAATAAGCTGATGCCCTTAAATTAGAGACACCATCTTCTTTACAAATATCTTTGAATAACTGATCTGCCGCTTTTCTGTGCGTTCTAGCGTTAAGCTGTTCAAGTCTCATTAATTGATAGAGGGCATCATGAACCAGTGACGCACGCATGCTTTTGTCCGTATCAATGACAGGACCGGAAGGACCATCCCATGCGTATCCTTTCTTAACCAGCAGATTTCCGTCACTGTCCAGATCGATAAAATCTGTTTCTATAGCAGAAGTTGGCCTGATTGAAATATTCAGCTTGTAACTGTTTGCCAACTGATATTTATAATCGGCTCTATAGCTTATATAACCTTCTGTAACCATGTCACGACTCCTCTTCTTTGGTCATGCCATCTGCAACTCAACTCGCCGTTAACCGCCCTGCCGAAGGGGCATTTTCCGGGTCACAGCCTTTTCAGGCAAGCAGCAACTCCTTTAAAGAAGCAAAAGCATTGCCACCATTGATGTCTGGATTGATACTCAACTCAATAGTAGTGACACCCGCAAGATCTACCTGGTAATTTTCAATTTCACTGGTTGAACCTTCGGGATTGAAGTTCCACTGCTGTCTCACAATCTCCTGATACGATTGACCATCGTCATTAGACCAACGCAAAACAAACTCTTGTGTACGAATAACCTCTGGCTCTTGAAAGTTCAGCCTGATACATTGCAGTCTCTGAGGATCGTCGAATCGCAGCCTAATGATCTGCTTTCCGGGTTCTGAGGCACACCATTGCGATACTTTATCAGTCAACAGTGCCGACTCGATTGGAAACGCATCGTCTTCAGAGGTGACTTCAACGATTGCAAGTTTCTCGATATTCAGCCAGTTCTGGCAAAGATCAACATTCTGTTCCTGGTCTGATGTGATAATTTTCTTACGCATGAAGATACCCTTTATATTCAAAAAACGTTCAATACTATTAATTACCTAGTAATTACCTAGCTGCGTTTTAGTCGTCATTGCCGACTTTAATAAAACGTAGACCATTTCAGCCATTAAAAACAGTTAGTTGGTGCACAAAGCTCAGTAAGTATTGTTTAGATTTTTGCAAGCTCTTGTAAATCAGTCAGCGTTTGTGTCGGTTCAATGCCCCAGGGATCAAAAATAGCGCTATTCGAGCGTTTCAGCCATGCTCCACGAATACCCGATGATATTGCCCCAATCACATCAAATGGATTACTAGACACCAACCACAGTTCGCTGACTGGCGTGTCTGTTTCACTCTCTAGAAAGTGATAAACCGCTGGATTTGGTTTGAAGGACATGACGTCTTCACAACTGACAATCCCTTCGAAGTAGTCACGTATTCCAGCGTGCTTAAGCAGAGCGTCAACCGCCGATGTTTCGCCATTAGAGAAAGCAAACAGTCGGGTGCCTTTTTTCTTTAGCATTGCAAGTGCAGGTTGCACATCAGCAAAAGCAGGAAGGGTGAGATAAGCCGCGAGCACTATTTGCTTTTGTTGTGCTGATAGTTGAATGTTGTAACGCTGGCAGGTGTACTGTAGCGCATCAGCCGTGCAAACAGAAAAGGGTTGATAATTTTGCATCAAGCCACGCCTGAATGAATATTCAAGCTGCTTATCTCGCCAGGTTTGGCTAAATGCTTCAGCCTGTTCGCCGATCCATTTTTCCAGCGTAGCAACAACGCCTTGAGTATTAATAAGTGTGCCATAGACATCAAAGGCCAGTGTGATTGCCATAAAACTTCCTCAATAGCAGGAAAGCTCACCTAGCGAAACATAGGATGAGCCTTCAATTTAATTCTTTTTAGGATAATACATTAACACTTTAGTGATAATGCCTGGTTGATATCTGCACTGCTGTGACGCTCGGGTACTTGCTCCCAAATTTCCCCCCAGGTTCGGTTAACGATTTTCCCGCGTTGTACTGCCGGCCGATTGAGGATCTCTTTAGCCCAGCGCTGCAGGTGCGGATAAGCATCAACGTCGAGGAAAGTTTTTGCATCATAAAGGTTACCTAACACGAGATTGCCGTACCATGGCCAGATAGCAATATCGGCGATGCTGTAGGTGTCACCGGCAATATATTGATTCTTCTCTAACTGCTTATCGAGCAGATCCAATTGCCGTTTGGCTTCCATGGTAAAGCGATTAATGGGGTATTCTAACTTTTCGGGTGCATACGCATAAAAATGCCCGAAACCACCACCAAGGTAAGGTGCCGCGCCCTGTAGCCAAAAAAGCCAGTTGATCACCTTGACACGTTCTGCTGCATTTTCAGGTAATAGCAGTTCAAATTTTTCAGCGAGATATAATAAAATGGAGCCTGACTCAAAAACTGCAATCGGCGCATCAGCAGAGTGATCAACCAATGCCGGGATCTTAGAATTAGGATTAATGGCAACAAAGCCTGAAGAGAATTGATCGCCTTCTGATATTTTGATCAAATGCGCATCATACTCTGCATCTTGCTTGCCGGCCGCCAGTAACTCTTCGAGCATGATAGTGATTTTTTGGCCGTTAGGGGTGCCCAGTGAATAAAGTTGTAGCGGATGCTCACCGACGGGTAGTACTTTTTGATGCGTAGCCCCGGAAACCGGGCGATTAATTTTGGCCCATTCTCCACCAGATTCACTATCATAGGTCCACACTTTGGCCGGCGTGTATTGATTTTTCATACTGACTCCTAAACAAAAAATAGTTGCATCAGCTCAACAGCCGTTGCATTAATAGGTTAAAGCGCGTTTTTAGCAAAATTTTGTGGGTACAGAAAACGTAACGCAGCGTCATCCATCTCCGACTTAAACGCCACATCCTGTCCAATATTACGCGCTTTTTCTACCGCGGGGCGACTATTCACCTTTGTAAACCAACGCTGCAGGTTAGGATAAGGTGCCAGACCTTCCTCACCCAGCACGATTGAAGCGCGATCAATCCATCCCCAAGCGGAAATATCAGCAATGCTGAATTCCTCACCAACAATATATTCCCGGTTTTCAAGATGTGCATCTAATATTTCATAGTGACGCTGCGCTTCACGTAAGTAACGGTTGATTGCATAGGGTAATTTTTCGGGCGCACTGTGTCGAAAGTGTACCGCTTGACCTGAAAATGGTCCCAGGCCTGAAGCAATAAACATTAACCATGAAAGCATTTCACCGCGATCTTCAGCTTTGCCGGCAAGTTTTCCCGTTTTCTCTGAGAGATAGAGCAAAATCGCGTTTGAATCAAAAATACGCACCCCATCATCTTCAATTGCAGGCACTTTACTATTTGGATTAATGCCACGAAACTCAGCGCTGTGCTGTTCCCCTTTAAGGGTATCAACGGCAACCAATTCATAGGGTAAGCCTGTTTCTTGCAAATACAGGGCGATTTTGATTGGATTCGGTCCTTGACGGAAATAAAACTTAAGCATGTACAGCTCCTTTTTTAGTTGATTTTCTAATTGAATGACGAGGTTTATTTCCAGGCAAATTTTTCAAACACGCTATCGACTGGCGTGCGGGCAAGGTGATTGGTGTAGTTACTCATCACTTTTTGTGCCATGCCGAGCACGATTTCTAACATTTGACGCTGAGTAAAACCCGCCGTAAAGAATCTTTGCATCTCATCTTCCGTTAAATTACCGCGGCTGCGCGTCATTGCCAGAGTTGTGTCATGAAGTACTTGTAATTTTTCGCTCGGCATCGCTGTCCGATCGCGCAGTGCTTGCGTTATGGCCGGATCAACTTTCATCATATGTGCAATACCGGTATGTGCAGGAACACAATAGGTACAGTCGTGTTCAACGTTAATGGTTTGCCATACCACCGTCATCTCATCAGCATTGAAAGATGATTCAGTGAATAACTTATGCAGCACTTGGTAGCCTTCGAATAGGCCGGGCGCTTCAGCCATCACGCCATGCAGGTTGGCTAACATGCCGTTCTGTTTGACGGCTTGTTCAAGCAAATCTTTACTCGCCTGCGGCACAGTTTCTAAAGTGTGAATAGTAAAATTGCTCATATTTATCGTCCTATCTCAGTCATGGTCTAGTTTATTTGTACGGATAATTTTCGTTCTACCCGTGGTGGATGAAAACAATATAACTGGACTTGAACGATTGTTCAAGATAATATTTGAACAATCGTTCAGATATTATTTAAGGATCCCCCCTGTCATGGCAAAAAATGCTAAATTCGACCGCGGTCAAGTTATCGATAAAGCGCTTAATCTTTATTGGGAAAAAGGCTTCCATGCAACCTCTATGCGTAATCTGCAAGATGTTGTGGATCTTCGCCCGGGCAGTCTTTATGCGACCTTTGGTAGTAAAGAGGGGTTATTTAAAGAAGCGTTGCAACGCTATGTGCAGCTTGGTATCGAGCATCTTAACAACTGCCGTCAACAAACTGGCTCGCCGTTGCAGGGGTTAAAACAATTTATCTACCAGATAGTGGTTGAGAAACGCAGTCGTGCCCCGAGCGGAATGTGTATGCTGGCAAAAACGGTTGCAGAACTCACGGATGAAAATAAAGATCTCTTAGCCGAAGCGAAACAATCTTTAAAAACAATGGAAGCAGCCTTCGAGGCACTGTTGCGCGAAGCACAAGCGTTAGGTGAAGTGGATAAAAATAAGGATAGCAAACAACTGGCTCGCCATCTCCAAATCCAAATAGCAGGTTTACGCACTTACGCGCGAGTGCACGATGATGATCTGCCACTGGAAAAGATGATAGAAGATATTTTTACGCATTACCCTTTTTAGGGTAGAAGGCACTTTTTAGGGTAGAAGTCACTTTTTAGGATAGAAGGTGATCTTCAGTGAAGAAGGAACTCTTTGATATCGTTAGCAATAAGTTCTGCCTGCAGCGGGTTTTTAGGGTTTACCCAGAGTAGACATTTGCCATCAGATGAGGTCACCTTACCCAGAAACGTCTGCAGACGGCTTTCTGAGATAAAAGTAGACCAATATCCGGGTGTCACGGTGTATCGCGTGCCATTGAGTTCAAACTCGCAAAGAAGTTGAAAAGCCCAGGTTTTACTAACACCACCATTGCGCCCTGCTGCACCGAGGACAGGCTTCCATTCTTTGTCTGTACATTGGGCTAATACCTTGACCCAGTTTCTTCTGAGTATTCTCCCCTTAAGAAAAATGCAAACTAACATCAACACGAATCCCAGCAAAGAAACGATAAACAGGGCCTCTATTTTAAAGCCGGCAAAGATCCCGACAACAAATAATAGCGCCCCGAAAAGTGCCCCCCAATTCGTTTTCATCTTAGAATAGGGATCACGAAAGGGAATAGGCTTAATACGCCATTGAAGATTTTGTGACAGTTTTTCGGCAGATTTAACCATTGTTAATATTCCATTTTAAGGTCGTCCTAAAATCATACTTCTCGCTGTAGCACACATTTTTATTTCCATAATAATAAAAGCCGAAGCGCATTAGAATATAACGCCTCACTCCCCTTGTTATGTGTTAGCTTTTATCTGTTATCTGTTTTATCTTGTATTGGCACGACGGGCAGCAGCGGCAATCTCTTTCGTTACCACCGTTTTACCAATAGGTGCGATGGAAATACCTGCAAGTTTTAAATGCTGTAAAGCAAACGGGATACCAATAATAGTAACAAAACAAGCTACCGCTGAAACAAGATGACCGATAGCTAACCAAACCCCGGCAAAAATGAACCAGATAATATTTCCTAACATACCCAAACTACCCGTCCCAAAGTCTTCGGATTGTGTCAACTCATCACGCGCTATAGCCTCTTTTCCAAAAGGGAAAAAAGAGAAACCAGCGATAACAAAACAAGCTCTTCCCCAGGGAATACCGACAATACTAATAAAAGCTAAAAACCCAAAAAAGCACCAGGCTAACCCCATCATTACGCCACCAAAAATAAACCAGATTAAATTACCAATTGTTCTCATTTTCCTACCTTTAGTTAAATTCCAATAGTTGAGGATGCCTTACATAGAGGTGAGTTGCATCGCTACCATCAGCCAGGAGTTGCTCATAATGCAGTGTTTGCTCTAGTTAAGAGCCATTGCTGGTACTAATTATTCATTTTTTGTGGTGGAAATCGAATCCACGACAGAATAACCAGCAAACCGAATACAGTATATATAATTGTAAATACCCAGTCAGGTGCTTGATAATACAAAACACGCTGTAACCAATATTGAATAAAACTGCCAGCATATTGTGGATCATTGCTTTGTTCCCGCAACCACATCTCAAGCGTTGTTAACGGGCATATTAACCCCAACCAGGATTGCACAACAACAAAACTGATAGCTGCAAGGTGGATTAATCTGAACCAGCAATTACGAATCCATATCCACTTTCGGTATCCGCCAATCACGGTTAATATCAGAGCCACAATCACAAAGACAACAAATGAAAAGTGGGCGAACAATATTGTATCGGCAAGGTATTGGTATAGTTTCATCGCGCTCCATGTGAACACTTAACGCCTGACTGTATCTTATCAGGCGATCTGACTATTAAGGAGCTTCTTTGTGATCATCTTGCCAGGGCCATCTGCCTTCGATCTCAAGATGGAGCGTGACACTGAGGAAAGTACGCATCAAGATAATCATTCCCAGAACGGCTACGTTCTCTAATGTATCTGCCACAATAACGGTTCTTATAATGTCTCCGGCAATTAAAAACTCTAAGCCGAGCATAATAGAACGGCCTAATTGTCTTCGGTAAGTACGATATGCAGCCCCCTCCGGTAATTGCCGATATGAACGGATAAACGTAAGCGAAGAGATCATCGATCCGACGACGACAGCGAAAACACCGATAGCTTCAATGGCATAGCCTGCAATAGATATTATTTCAGTAAATTCCATAA
>JBATHQ010000058.1:0-1841 GCA_049667005.1 Psychromonas sp. | reverse complement strand
TTGATTGCACCCGTTACTGCTGTGCAGGCTATCAACAATTCAATGGCACAAACCGGATTTACCGGTTTATTGCGTATTCCACATGCCGATGCTTTACCCTTTGGTGATTTATCTTTGAATTACCATTTGGAAGATAATATCGATGATGAAACCGGCTATTCTGTTGGCGCCCATGATACGATTTTGCTGGGTGTTGGTCTTCTTCCCGGGTTGGAGTTTAGCGTACAGAACACACACAAGGTTTTTAGTGCTGACGCGGGTTTTGGTGGAGATAAAGGAAGCGATCTCTCTTTTTCTGCGAAATACGATTTTAAACCTTTTCTGCCTGAAGACTGGTTCAGTTTTGCCTTAGGCGTTCAGGACTATGGCGGTGCCGCCAGTCATCATAAAAATGCTTACGCTGTCGCTTCTAAAACTTTTTTCCCTGGCACTTTTTACCATTTTCGTTTAACCACTGGTTACGGGAAAGGTGATGATGGTAATCAAATGGGCGCAGATTATCTGCAGGGTCCATTTGCCGGTATCGAATGGCAACCGCTACAATGGTTGCAGTTGTTAAGTGACTATGATGGTACGGGCGTGAACGGCGGTGTTAAATTATTCACTCCGGATAACTGGCTACCTGCTGACTGGCAGGGCAACCTGACCTATCAGGTTTACTCTGGGTCATCTACCGATAATCGCGATAATCAATGGGTGGGGGTAGGGCTTACTCTGCCTTTAGCGATCGGTGTCGATGCAAAACGCTATGACAAAAACGGCGTAAACGAATCGCTGCCATTAGCGGCCGAGCAACAAAAGCAGTTAGCGGCACACGTTGAAAAGAGTACGCAGCAACAAGCCGCGCAGCAAACAGCCGATTTGCCTTCTCTGGCAGTGCTGACTGAAAATGAGGATAGTCATCAACAGGCTGCGTCACTAACAAAGAAATTGGTTGATTACGGCTTTGAGAATGTCCGAGTTGGTTGGCGTGGTGAAACGCTGGTGGTGTCACTGGAAAATAATCTGTTTAACTGGAATGAACTTGACGCGTTAGGCGTCGCGCTTGGTTTAATGACCGAGCGTAATATCTCAACATCTTTTGAATTCTACCTGCTTAATAATCAATTAGCTGTGCTGAAGGTGAGTGGAAATAGCCAACAGTTCAGAGATTATCTGCAGCAAACTGCCGAACAACCGGTTAAAGCACATGGTCTGACAATCTCCACTAAAGATTTAGAGACGCAAAACGTTGCCTGGTTATCTGAAAGACAGGCTTCCGGTAATTTTGTGCCGCGTTTAATTTTCTCTCCGAATCTACGCTCTGCGATTGGCACTGAATTGGGTGTATTTGACTACTCGCTGGCGTTAAGCAGTAATCTACAAATGTCGTTATGGCCGGGCGGGGTGGCGGATGTGCGTCATCTGTTACCTGTCTCGCATTCGGAAGATTATGATGACGGGGAATATTTTGCCGCTAGCCGCCATGAAAGTGAAGTGGATCGTATCCTTTTCCATCAGGCATTTATGCTGCCTGCTTCGATTATGACGCAGTTCTCAGTCGGGCAAGTTTATAAATCTTACCGTGGCATAGTCAATGAAACACGTTGGGAGTCAGCTTCAGGCAAACATCGCATTAAATCTGAAATAGGCGATTTCGACCATGAAGATAACGACTTTACTTATCAGCCTATACTTGCTTCTTACCGTTATTATCTGCGCGGTTTAGATGCAGCCTTGGAAGGTACCTACGGTCAGTATTGGGCTGGAGATGTTGGCGGCAGTGTCAGTTTAACCAAATGGTATGGTGATATGTCGGTTCAGATCTCATATCAAAACACCGAGTGTGACAGCACTAAAAC
>JBATHQ010000057.1:0-2062 GCA_049667005.1 Psychromonas sp. | reverse complement strand
CCATTTGCTTTAACCAGCGTGGTGATATCGACGTGATCACCGCCAACTTCAGAGACAAGGTCACCCAATATTGAAAAACTTGCCACAACGGGAATTTTATCATTTGCAAATGCCGTCGTATTTACGCCTAAACCGAGTGCAATCGAGGCGATTAAATAAGCGTGCCTGGTGGTTTTAAAAGTCATGTTTTTTCCTTGTTACAGCGAAGTTCAAATGGAACTAATTCCAGCCTAAATGAATGTAAAATTAATGGATTTGGTATATCAATTACGTGTTAATACGCCGCCGCGTTTGCCGATTAATAGCGACAGAATGTAAATCGTTCCCATCACCAGTACAATTGCCGGACTGGTTGCAAAACTCGCGTGGTAGGAGAGAAATAGGCCAAAGTAACTACTGATCACCGAGGTTACAAAGGCAATAATCATCATCGTGCCGAGTTTTTCCGTCCAAAAACGTGCAACGGCTGCGGGTAGTATCATCAATCCCACGGCCATCAGGGTACCTAGTGCATGAAAACCCGCGACCAAATTCAATACCACCAGTAATAAAAAACTGAAATGCGCAACCGAGCTTAATTTACTGACAGATTTGAAAAATGCGGGATCAACACATTCAAAAACTAAAGGGCGGTATAAGAGGGCAAGTGACACTAATGAAACGGTTGCAATCGATGTTAATAGGATAAGCGCATCATTGTTAAGTGCTAATACCGAACCGAATAACACATGCAACAGGTCCATATTACTGCCCTTGGCAGAAATAATGAGTACACCAGAGGCCAACGACAACAGGTAAAAAGCAGCTAAACTCGAATCTTCTTCCGCATTAGTTTGACGAGCAACGATACCTGCTAATACTGCCACTATACAGCCGGCAATCACACCACCAATAGTCATGGCAGTAATGGATACGCCGGCGACTAAAAAGCCAATGGCAGCACCTGGCAAAATAGCATGGGCCATGGCATCACCGGTTAAACTCATTTTTCTCAAGGTAAGAAAAACACCGATCGGAGTCGCACTCAAACTTAGCACCAGGCAACCCCATAATGCCCGTTGCATAAAAGAAAATTCAACAAAGGGTTCTAAAAACAAACTATAAAGATCAGTGATCACGATGCATTTTCCTCATAGTGTTCAGGGTTAGAACAGATGGCAGATGGCTTAACCGGTTGTTTAATATTTAACTTCGTATTGGGCACTAATTTTTTTGTGTCTATTTTAATTATCGAGGGCGGTGGTTCTGGAATATAGGCGATATGTTGATATCCCGCTTTAGATAAATTTTCGCCGGTCATGACCAACTTAGTGTCACCACTACCAATCAGTTTTTTCGCCAGCAAAATTACTTTTGGGAAAAAACGGTTCACCAGTGCTAAATCATGAATAACCGTGATTATCGTTTTACCCTGTGTTTGACAATCATGAATAACATCCATTAAATCCATGGTCGTTTGTGCATCGATTGCCGCAAAGGGTTCATCCAATAATAGAATTTCAGCATCCTGCATCAGCATTCGGGCAAACAGCATGCGTTGAAATTGACCACCGGAAAGGGCGCTGATTTGACGCTCTTCGACACCGGCAAGGTTGACTTTACTCAAGGCTTGTTGCAATGACACTTTTTCAGCTTGACTAAATACGCGCCAAAATCCTGTTCGCCGCCAAGCACCTGCCGACACAAATTCACGCACGGTGATTGGAAATTTACGATCTATCTGATGGCTTTGTGGTAAGTAAGCAATATCCTTTGGGCTAAGTTGACCTAAATTAACATGACCCGAACTTGGTTTTAACTGTCCCATGATGCTTTTAAGTAACGTTGATTTGCCAGCACCATTGGCACCAACAACGGCAACCAAGTCACCTTTTTTTATTTCCGTAGAAACCCTGTCGAGGGCACGTGAGTCTTTGTAATTGACACACAAATCAATAATATTAATCATGAATCAACCCGTTAAAGTAATTGGCCTAATACCAACCATAGGCTGGCAACAAGAGTAAGTGCAGCGATTAAGCGAATATTGGCGCTGAGTAATAATAGCGATTTAACTGAGTTG
>JBATHQ010000056.1:0-11600 GCA_049667005.1 Psychromonas sp. | reverse complement strand
AAGTGCATTTGATCACTTGATTCGTACACCTGTACCGAGTGTTAAGGTTGCCGAATTAGCATAATCCTCTACTAATCTGCTTTCTTTGATGAAAATGCCTGCCAGTATCCACTGGCAGGCATTTTTGCTTAACAGGCTAATGCCCTGACTCTTATACGTATGCTTTCACTTGAAGCGGTTGCTTTAACTTTCTTTGTTGGTCGTTTTACCCTGACGGCAACCCTACTTTTTCTAAAAGCAAAGTTAGCTGAACTACAACTTGTTTATGAAAGACTGGCTCTCAGCTCGCCGCCTAAGTCGCGGATCAAACCTCTATTGCCTGCAGCATCTCACTGGATGGCGCAAAAAAATACGCTCCGGTAACGGCTTTAGTAAAACGCAGCATATGATCTACCTGACCATCCTTAAGACCATACATGCTCTCCAACATCACTTTAATATTATGCAGGGTGTTGCAATAAGCCAGGAAAAGTAATCCGTGATCACCGGACACGGAGCCGTAAGGCAGGCTGTGGCGTACAATCTTCAAGCCTTTACCTTGCTCTTTTATATCAACTCTGCCCACATGTGAAGTAGGTGGTACATCTTCCAGCTCAATAGAATCGGGCTTGGTACGACCAATCACTTTCTCTTGTGCGGCGATAGAGAGTTTATTCCATGCAGGAAGATCATGGATAAAACGTTGCGCCATCACATAACTGCCACCGGCAAAAATGCCTTCAGGAATAATCGCTACTTGCTGCCTTGCTTCACCTTCAGGATTTTCAGTGCCGTCAATGAAATCTGTCATATCGCGTGCATCCATAAAACGATAGCCATAGGTTTCATCAACAATTTCAACATGATCGGATATTTCCGCCATCAGTTTACGGAGCAGATAGAAATGCAGGTCGTGACGCTTTGAATGACAATGAATCAATACATCCACATCACTGACAGGCGCAGTTGCCTGCCCTTTTCCAAGCTCGGTAAAATCAACTAACTCCTCTGGCATAGGCTGGTTGGTTTTGCTCCACAACGCCTTGCTGAACGCGATGCTAGAAGTCAGCTCGGCACCGGGCTGGTTTTGATTAAGCTCAGCAACCAGTGTCGGTATCGTCTGCAGCTGCTGCAACACTTTTTGAGATTGAGATTTTATTTTCAGTTGAGCATAAAGCGCGAATGGCCCTGCTTCAGGAACAATAGCGGATTGATATAAAGTCATCACGGTTTCTCCAAATTTTAATCTGATTATTTTAAGTTATAACTATCTGTTGTAATTGATTATCATCATGAAAACAAGTGGATTGCCGTTATTTGGACAGGATGATGCTTAACTTGAAGGCTTATTAAGAGAAAAGAGGGGCAGTTATCTTTTGATTTTTAAAAATACCAACCAAGATCATGGGATAATTTGCACCTTTTTTGTCATATGGTTAGGTGAAATTATTTCTTATGTGCTCCTGCAAAAAAACGTTTCAGGTTGTCCGGCACCCTTTCGCTCTGATCTGCTACCCGTTGCTCATCCACGGCACCACCATAGACAGCTTTAAGGATAGAATCGATGATCAGTCCTTTCGGTGGAACGCTATACCATTGTCCCTGATATTCCCACTCCCGGCAGGATATCCCCCCTTCACAATCGCAGAGCGTGCCGCATGATTCGCACTGGCTTTCCCTGAAGCCGATCTGAATATCCCGGTTATTCACCCGGATCGTCGGGGAGACGACAAAACCAAGTTCTGCGGCCTGCTGCTCGCTTTTGACGTGAATATGCTGCACTTTCACTTGAACTCCTGTAGCTTCAAGCACCCTGCTGACCTCCGCAATTGCGCTTTCCAGGCTCGACTCCGCGCCTCGACAACGCGTGCAGATATCTAAATCCAGATACATAAAATCAATATTTACCTGCTCTTTTTTTGCCGGCGGATTTTTCGCAGTATCGGTTGAAGCACAGCAATCCGGGACGGAGTCATCACTGCAACAGCGATCTTTATCTTTAACGTTAGAGCTCATATTCGCCTCAATAAATTAAATGGCTAAGGAGCCATATCCTCATTCAACTTTAATTATAGGCGGGCGAGGATTTTTCACATGCACCATCCCTGCAGCTTTATTTTTTAGAGGCATCATAAAAAGGGGGTTAAACTTCCAAATTTATTAAAATACTGCAATGATAAACATCCAAGCCCGATATACGGGGCTTTGATGTGCTTTTGAAGCAATCTGAAATTGGCTGAAAAATCACTTTATATTTTGGAACTGCTCATCACTTGCCCTTGGCATTTAGTGAATCTTAGTGGTGAGTATTGGAAAAACAGTGTTGTTTGCACGCTGCTGATAGGGTTAAAAAATACAGATTTGCAAGGGGGGGCGAGTCTTTTTTTAGGATCCACTCTTTAGTTTTGGATATAATAATTTCTATTATGGTTGGTTTTGTTGTAAATCAGGCTGCGTTAGCAAAATAAAAATGAGTAATAAAAAATGAAACTAGGCCGAAACGATCCTTGCCCCTGCGGCAGTGGAAAAAAGTACAAACGTTGTTGTATGAGTAGCGCGTCAAAAACGCAGGCTGAAGTGTTTGATGATGTTGAACAAATCGTTGCCATTAACCCCAACTTGACGATCGACGAGCTCAATGTTGTGATGCAGCAAAAAGTGCATGAGCGCAATAATCACCCTAATCCTGACTTTTGTGGATTATCACCCACGCAAATGGCTAATTGGTTATATGCACCGTTTGATCAATTAGATTGGGTGACTATCCGCACACCAGACGATCTATCAGGCAGCCCAGTGATGCGCTATTTAGCACTGATTTTGGACGAAGCCATGCAACATGATGGTTCGTTTAAGGCCACTAGTAAAGGTAACTTGCCTGCAAAATTGGTTAAACTGGCAAGTGATCTATTGCCCGAATTTGCCGTTGCGAAGTTTGCTACACCAATCAGCATTAATGATTATGCGGGTGCAAATGAAGACAAGTTTAATGCCCTGCACTATACCCGCATCCTGGCGGAAATTGCCGGTATCATTTATCACCGCAGTGGTCGTTACCATGTTAAAAAAGCTGCGCAGAAGCAGTATCTGAGCCAAGGCACTCAGGCTTTTTTCAAACCCATGTTGGAAGCTGCATCTCGTCAGTACAACTGGGGATACTTAGATAGCTGGGAAAATGATGTGGATCTGAGAACCTTCTGGTTGTTTATGCTGTGGCGTTTGCAAAGCCATGCCAGCGTTGATCAGTTGATTGATGAAGTAGCCACCGCATTCCCTGATTTATTACGTGAGTGCGCGGCAGACGATTACTACACGCCAATTAAGTTTCTGGGCATATTAATTGAGTCACGATTTATTGAACGTTTTTTACAGTATTGGGGGATTATCACCGTCGATCCCAAACAGTTTTTTACCCAACAGCATGAACCGAGAAAAGTTCAGATCCAGCCTCTATTAAAACAAATATTTCAATTCAATATTAAGCACTAACAAGGTTACCATGAGCGAATATCAATACTATCGATTCGAGCGTCTGGATGGATATTTAGACAACAAACAGCGTCAGGCGCTGAGGCAAATTTCAAGTCGCGCTGAAATAACCGCGACCGAGTTTCAGGTGTATTACCACTACAGTGGTCTAAAGGCAGAGCCGTACGAGGTTGTTCTCAATTACTTCGATATCGGCTTTTACTATGCGGATTGGGGCTCAATAGATGCCTACATCAAGCTGCCCATCGGCACGCTACCTGATGTTCTACTACAGATTCAGGCTTATGGTTGTTATGTTCATGAAACCGAACAGTGGCAGTTGTTAGTTTTCTCGATAGAAGAGTATTACGAGTATTTCGAAGTCGAGCATGCGGATGATTTTTTTCAGCATCTAGTAACCCTTCGTAGTGAGCTGATGCAAGGTGATTGGCGTCTTTTGTATTTTATGTGGCTCAGAGAGTTAGATAGCAATGATGAGCTTGCCGCTGTGCCAATGATTGATTTCGATTTCAATCACCTCAGTGACGCGCAATTGGCTTTTGCAGCGCTGTTTGATATTCCTTTGGCATTGGTCAAAGCTCTGGCGCTGGCATTAGTTGCCAACCCAAGTCATCAACCAAATCAATCTCAGTTTCAAATAGACGATTGGCTTAACCAATTGACCGAGAAAGAAAAAGACAATCTGTTAAAAGTCGTCTTTGAACAGGGGCAGTTAACGCGACATCACGCGTTGGCCATGACCAAGAAAGAGCAAGTCAATAAACAAGAGACTTTTCAATATTGGCTAACCTCTGAGGTATTAGCGCCTTACATCGCGCAAGCAGAAACGCAATTAAAGCAACAGCAAGCCGAAGCGTTGGCGCAAAAACTGGCAATAGAGAAAGCGGAAAAAGAAGCAAAACTATCAGAGAGTTACACACAGCGGGAGCATTTCTGGCAACAGGCGCAAATGCAAGCAAACCGAACTTGTGCCAGCGGTTATGATCAAGCGTCGCTATATTTACATCAACTGGCAGAGGCTTACCAATTCAAAGATCAACGTTCAGACTTTGATCTCCGTTTTAAACGATTTGTAGCGAACAACAATAGTCGTAAAGCGCTGCTAAATAGACTGCAAGATTTGCTATAAACGATGAAGTTATAGGCAGATTAAATGGCTTCGCAATCGATTGGCTTAGAAAGTGTGTGATTGAGATTCTTACTCAATAGGTAACATTGTGTAGACCTTAGACCAATTAGAAGTGGAAGGAAGCCGTTACCACCTCAACGGCAAATACTGAGTAAAGTACAAAGGCATTACGATATTGGTTTTCTCCAGTGCGGAAGAACCTTGTGTGCCAGTTAACTTGAACGTTTTGCTCGGAGCGCACTTTTCAATGTAGGAGGCCAGCGATTTAGCCCGTGTGCGTTTGCCGCTTTTTACTTCGACTGGGACGATATCACCTTCATCAGTTGCCAGAATAAATTCAATTTCAGCTCGGGCATCATTCCAAGAGTAACTTGGGTCAACGCCAATGGCGGTCAGTTCCTGTTGCACGAAATTTTCTGCGACATATCCCTTGTACTCGTAGCTTTGCTGTTTGATCTCCTTATAACTGCTACCCAACATATGATTTAGCAGGCCGACATCAAACAGAAACAGCTTGACCATATTCTCTTTTTTATAGGCCGCCAGAGGGGATTTCGGTTGACCTTCAATGGGGTAGTTCGCCAAGGCCAAGCGGCAACACTTTAACCAGTGGATAGCGGTTTCAAAATCGCTGTAACGAGATTTACGATCATGTACGTTTTTAAATTTAAAACGCTTAACGGACTCATCGCTCACAAGCGATAGTTGTGACGGAATGCTATTGAATACTGATTCAATCAGCGTCGCATCGACCTTACCCGCGTATTTACCAAAATCGCGGCGATAACCTTCGACTAAATCGGCATTAATTTTAGAGACCTTTTCAACGCGTTCTAAAATGCTCGACTCTTTATATTGATACCAAGCGGCAACGGCTTCGGGCATGCCACCGGTAAAAAAGTAGTCCGTCAGCTTATCCATTAATTTACTGTGTACTGCTGGGGAACTTGCTTGGCTATCAAAGGCTTTGATCAGAGCCTGTTCCCCAGAAGCATAAATAAATTCTTGGAAGGTTAATGGGTGTAAATTATATTGTTCCACCTTGCCAACAGGAAAAGTGTTCAATAAACCAATGTTCGAGCCACTGGCCGCCACAAAATAGGACGGTGCTTTTTCGGCAAAATACTTTAATGAGGTAACGGCGCGTTCACACTCGCCAATCTCATCTAAGATCAGCAGATCTGTTTTTGGGTTGAACACCTGATTGCTGAGTAACTCAATGTTCATCAGTAGTTCGTCAGGTGACAGAGAGCCATCGAATACCTCTTTGTAAGCAGGATTCTCAAGAAAGTCGATACGGAGGATGTTGGCAAAGGTGTTGCCAAACAACTCTTGCAGCAAGAAGGTTTTACCCGTTTGCCTAGCACCATCGATCAATAAGGGCTTGCGCATGGGTTGAGTTTTCCATGCCATTAGGGCGTTGAGTAAGGTGCGCTGCATCGTCTTGTCCTGCTTGTAAGGTTGTTAACTGGTCAATACTATAACTAATAAAACACTTTTATGCGCGTAAAAGTGTTTTATTTTGCATTTTAATGCGCATAAAAATGAGTGGTTTGATTATTTTTACAAGTAGAAAAGTGTTGTTGGCGGCGCTGAATAGATGGAAAGTACGCCATCAGCTTTGATGGCGCACCACCTCTTTGGCATGTGGGGTAGTATGGGCAAGGCCTTAATTCACAGTGCTTAGCAGCCAATCCCAATCCAGTATGCCCACAATGCTTTTATTACCTGCGGCAATCTTTAAACACTGGGGCAGGTTGTTACTTAGGCCATCAGAAAACTGCAATATTTTGGCATTTATCTGCCTACTGCGTCCAAGCCTCTCTCAATTAAAAAATCATGCGAACGTTTAACTGGACTTAATAGGTCAATGAGGCTTATTTTGGAAAAGAAAACCATGAACCCAACCAGACAACTATCCACAACACAACTTTCAACAACAGGCCAAGGCCGCCAGCAGCGCATTTTGCGTTTGCCTGAAGTAAAAGCCAAAACCGGCTTTGGCCGCAGTACCATTTATGCCCGATCTATGTATTAGCAACCTATGGTGATTTTCCACGCTCCATTTGCATTGGTGCCCGTGCCATGGGCTAGTAAGAAAGCTATATTGACCAATGGATTGACAATTTAATTTGCTCAATTATCACCAGTTGATAGGATGTGCAGCTTATGTGTACAGGTTTTAACAACCAAATCAAAGAGAACATCATGGAAAGCGCAAGGCAAAAACGATGTGTAATTGGCATACGTGGGCAAACACCAGACTATCCGGTTGATATTTGGTTTGATTCGCTCAAATCGGTCGCCAATGTGTTGTCGAAAGAAAACCTGCACTTATTGAACGTGATCTCCGAAATGCAACCTCAGTTGATCACCGAGTAGGCTGCGATTACCGGACGAGTAGTGGCAATGTGTCGAGAACGCTGAAAACATTGGGCAAGTACAATTTAGTCGAAATGCAAAAATCACAAAATGGATTCGCGGTAAAACTGCAATATCAATCGATGTTACTATTGATTCAGCCATTAGAATAAAAGGGAACCTATGCAGCAAGTCGGCATTTATGAGCAGTTAATAACGCAGCTTATCGCCAGTCGTATTGACCGAGAGCGATTCTATGTTGGCGAACGTGAGCTCAATAGCGGTGAAGCATCAATCTGGTTATCACGTTTCTTATCACATATCCTTGAGTACGCCATTGAATCCGTACCAACCAGTGATGACCGTCTGCAACAGCAAATTGCCTTATCTAACCAATTGTTACTTTGGTTGAAAGATCAAATTCAAGATAACGATTTTATCGAAGACAATTTGCTTACCAGCCAAGGTAAAATTCTGACAGCATTATACGAATTAGAAAACCCTGTCTCAGCCGATTTAAAAAATTACATTAACGAAGTTTTTCCTTTAACAGGCTTAACCCAAAGTGAGCTGTTTTGTGGTAGCAATGCTGGGTTATCACTTGAATCTGAATTGAAGCGAGAGATTTTATCTGCCGATAAAATTTACTGGCTTGTGTCATTTATTAAATGGGCTGGGATCCGTATTTTTCGCAAAGAGCTGGAAGAATTTACTGCAAGCGGTCGTGAGCTCAAAATTATTACCACATCATACATGGGGGCGACTGACGCTAAAGCGGTGGAGTATTTGGCCAGTTTACCGAATACCGAAGTCAAGTTGAGCTATAACACCGAGCGCGAACGTTTACATGCAAAGAGCTATCTTTTTCTGCGTAATACAGGCTATCACACTGGTTATATCGGCTCTTCTAACCTTTCGCATTCCGCTTTAACCAACGGCTTAGAATGGAATTTGAAAATTACCTCGCAAGAAATCCCACATATTATCAATAAGTCTTTGAGTACCTTTGAAACCTACTGGGCATCTCATGATTTTGAGCGATTTAATGGAGATGATATCAGTAGTGAGAAACTTAAAAGAGCATTGAGACAACAACGTGGCGATTATGAGCAAAGTTCAACGTATTTTTTTGACATCACGCCTTTTCCTCATCAAAGCGAGATATTAGAGCAACTAATGGTCGAGCGAAGTGTTCATCAACGTTTCCGAAATTTAGTGGTGGCCGCAACTGGAACAGGTAAGACGTTGATTTCCGCTTTCGATTTTGCACGCTTTTATAAAACAAAGCCGGATGCAAATTTCTTGTTTGTGGCGCATCGCGAAGAAATATTGAGGCAAGCCAGAGCGGCTTATCGTGGTGTATTACGAAATGGCACTTTTGGTGAGCTGTGGGTAGGTGGCCATACTCCAGAGCATTACCGCCAACTCTTTGTATCCATTCAAACTTTAAACAATCAGCTTGGTCAGCTTAACCTGACATCCGACTTCTATGATTACATAGTGATTGATGAGGTGCATCACATTGCAGCAACGAGTTATCGTGCGGTGCTAGAGCATTTTTCACCCTCTATATTGCTAGGTCTAACTGCAACACCAGAGCGCCATGATGGTGGTGATATTTTGGCTGATTTTGGGGGTGTGATTGCGGCGGAGATCCGTTTACCCGAAGCGATTAATCGTCGCCACCTTTGCCCATTTCAGTATTTTGGTATTGATGATGATACTGACTTACGAACCATTCCATGGAGTCGAGGTCGTTACGATATTGCTCAACTTACCAACCTTTACACCCATAACCAAGCGCGTTTTGACAAGATCTTACTGAGTGCGCAGGAGATCATCACTGACATCGGCAAAATGAGAGCGTTAGCTTTCTGCGTGAGTAAAGAGCACGCCCAGTACATGACAGAGCAACTCTTATTGAAAGGTATTAAAGCTGATGTGTTGACCAGTGATAACAGTCACGATCGGCAACAAAAGCAGCAAGCCATTCGCTCAGGAAACATTAACGTGCTCTGTGTAGTCGATATTTTCAACGAAGGTGTCGATATTCCCGAAGTCGACACTTTGCTGTTTTTACGGCCGACAGAGAGCCTGACAATCTTCTTGCAACAGCTTGGACGTGGCTTGCGTTTAGCTGAAGGTAAGGAGTGCTGTACGGTATTAGATTTCGTTGGTAACTCTCGTTCTGAATACGACTTTGCTAATAAATTCAGAGCGCTAGTAGGAAAAAGCTCAAGAGCGATCAGTGATGAAATTAAGCAAGGTTTTCCTCATGCACCGCTTGGTTGTCGGATTGAACTGACGAAACGAACCCAAGAAATGGTACTAAGTAATATTCGCCAAGCTTCACTGACGATGAATAGACTTGTTGCCATGATTAGACAGTTCCCTCAGCATTCAACATTGCCGTTAACTCTAACGAACTTCTTAGCACAACATCCTCATATCGATCTTAATGAGCTTTATAAGCGTGGTAGTTGGACGGATTTAGTCGCACAAGCGCAAGATCAGGTCAAAGAAAATACTGCAACTGCGCTTAAAATGATCAGAAAGGCGATACATAATCGTCTTTTGACCTGTGATGACCACGCTTATTTGAGTTTTTTAAAGCAGCTTTGTCAAACGGGCTTTGTAATAGCTGAGAGCAGTAATCGACAAGCACTGATGTGCCATTACGATTTTTGGCAGAAAACGGGACCAGAGCTTGGATTTCATTCTATTGCGCAAAGTCTTGCTAAACTGAATCAGCTTGGCGTCAAAGCGGAGTTATTGGATGTATTGGATTGGCAACTAGCGCAAACGAAACATGAGCAGCTATTGATGGACAACTTGCCTGATATACCGCTAAGGCTTCATGCTCGTTATGCACGTGAACAGATATTAGTGGCGTTTGGTGCCACCTCATTTGCTCGTCAACCTCCCGCACGTGAAGGGGTGTTTGTAATCCAAGAGCAAAATATTGAACTGATGTTTGTTACTTTAGATAAAAATGAAAAGCAGTTTTCGCCCACCACCATGTATCACGACTACGCTATCAACGAGCATCTTTTTCATTGGCAATCACAAAACAGCGCAAGACCTGATCGAGGCCGTGGTAAGGATTACATTCAACATCAAGAAATAGGTAAGCGTTTATTTTTATTTGTGCGAGAGCAAACTAAAGATACATTCGGACGTACGATGGGTTTTGTGAATTACGGTGAAGTTGAATATGTGTCTCATGCCGGATCTCAGCCTATGAATATCAATTGGCAGCTGAAAACACCAATGCCCCACTTTATGTGGCAACAAGCAGCCAAGTTGGCGGTAGGATAAATTCCTCTGTGAACTTAAAAGTAATTGATGCGGTTTACCCCTATGGCGATTTAGTCTGGTTGAAAAAACCGAGCAAGATGTAGTAAAAAACGGGCTACAGCGCGTCCCAGAGGGCAAGGTAAATTGTACCAATCTGAGTTGTTATAAAATCTCACTATAAAATAATTACGTCTTTTTGTAATTTTAGCGTTAGAGGATTAACGAAGTTAATCTCTCGGAAGCTTCAATTTTATGCCTAGCATCTCAGCACCATTTCCCTTGCTGACTTAGCATCTTAAGGTAGCATGGGTATATATGCTGGAGTTACCCAGTGAAGAAGAGCTTCACCTGCAACTTGAAAAAGAGCATCAGCACTTATTAACAAGCCAAAGATCAAGAAGGAAGCCGCCAATGTTAGTATTTAATTGCACCAAAGCTGCCGCTGAGTTTTTTACTGTCACACGTCAAGGTAAAAAACAGACCTGCATTGAGCCCGCGCCACACAAAACCATTGCTGAATCTGTGGATACACCGGTTTTTCCCGATGATGTTGATAGTACCGAAAATGGTGGTTTTCAATGGCAATGGGTGGTGCATTGTGTTGCTATCAAGCGCAAAAAATATCTGCTGATGATGGACTATCATTCGCGTTATTGCATCATCTTTCCTGCGGGTAAAAAAGGCGATGATATTGCGTTTCTTAATAGCTTTGAAACAAACCTGAAGGCGAACTTTCGTTATTGGGTAGATAACACACCAATGGCTCCAAAAATCGATCAGAACGAAGCGACTGAATATATAAATCAATATAACGCCACGGTTAACACCTCTGTTTTTCATCAGCGTGGCGATCGCAGCGTGCAGGCACATATGAAAGAGGTGGTGTGGTATCTACAAGGGCTTTGTGAAAAGCAGGGCCCTATAACCGAACGGATGGATTGTCTGCTGTTTAGCGTGACGGCATCAAAAATATTAAGAAAAAGACCTAACGAAAAAGATTATTTTCAAGCGAATGAAGAGTTCTACGCTTACTGGCTAGCAACGTTCTCACCGGAACCACAAGAGACACAGAATAACATCATCAAGTTAAATCAATTCAGGTAGCAGCATTAAACATAATAATGATGCACTACAGGAAACATACCAGAACCAACAAAGCCCCTATATACGGGGCTTCTGGTGATATATTTTACAACCTCAAACAGGCTGAAATATCACTATATGCATTGCACCTAATTGTTGGATAATGCATTTTAATTTTTATATATCAATATCTTGCGTAATTATTTGTGCGTAATGTTGAGCATTGACCACCACTTTAACCACCAATAGTTTGCTTCTTAAT